>JAYTMI010000363.1:0-2322 GCA_043728625.1 Saprospiraceae bacterium
TTTTACTGAGCAAATAGATTTTACTGTAGCAGGTAGTAATTATAATACAGGCTATCGGGTTGAAAAATATGAGTTCAGTAAAAAATCAGCGAGTGGTCGTAATTTTGGAGAAGCGGACTTGGTGATTGTCCGTTTGGCAGATGTTTATTTGATGCGAGCAGAAGCTAAATTGCGTAAAAGCAATGATGCTGCAGGTGCATTAATTGATGTGAATACGGTCAGAGCCGCGAGAACTGCTACGACTCCACCCGTTCCCCTCACGTCAATGTCATTAGATATTTTGTTGCGTGAACGCGGTTTTGAACTTTATTGGGAAATGGTCAGGCGTTCAGATATGATTCGTTTCGGTAAATATGAAGATGCTTGGACTGAAAAAACCAATGCTGATAAAAAGAAACGCATTTTCCCAATTCCACAAACGGCTGTTGATGGGGCGTCTAATTTGCCGGGTTATTTGAAGCAGAATGATGGGTATTGATATAGTGAAAAGGGAAGAGTGAAAAGTGAAAAATTGTGCTTACCCCTCAGTAAAAACGTTAAATGCCTATAAATCAGCTTGATTTATAGGCATTTTCACTTTTCACTATCATCAAAATTTGTCTGCACCAACGTGGAATTACTTATGGGAGCAGTTTGTATCAGCACCAAACGATTCAAGGGAACTTTCATTTTTGTTTTACCATTCATGAGTGACTTGTATTGAATCGGAACGCGGATGACGCTGATTGAGCGGATTTGCACAGAAAATATCAGTGAATATCCGCCTAATCAGCATCATCCGCGTTCCCATCATTCAACCCTAATATTTTTAAGAAACCAACCCCAGTTAGACACAAGTTTAATATTAAACCCCAAAAGCCAATATCATCAACTGGAAGGCTCATTTCTGTAGATGGAAGACTTTTTTGGCGTTCGGATGACACGTTCGGACGTTCGGATGCCTCGTCCCTTCATCCGGATGCCTCGTTCCTTCATTCGGATGCCTCGTTTTTGCATCTGGATGATAGAGTTTGTCTGCTGTATAGCTATTTTGTTGGAATGTTGTATTATTTGAGCACAAAGTCCGGTGATTTGGATTTTGTTAGAAAAGTCATAGTAAAAATACATGAACAAAAGGAAGAAAATTAAAAGAAATAAAACAAGCCAAAACAACCAAACAACATATAAGTAAAAGTTATACCTTTGCTAATACTAAATTCACAAAATATAAGATATGCCCTTATTTCAACAGTCTGTACAAAAGAAATTCATAAAGGATTTAGATAAAGCAAAAGTAGAAACAGCTTATCAAAAACTAATTGCACATTTCGGAAATATTGATGTTCAAGAGAACATCAGAAAAGCAAAAGAAGAACAATATCAAGAAGGTTTTTTAAGAGAATTGTTTGTTGATGTATTGGGTTATGTACTCAATCCACAGCCGAATTATAACCTTATAACAGAGCAAAAAAACGAAAAAGACAACAAAAAAGCGGATGGGGCGATACTTAAAAGTACACCCAATGGATTTAAACCCATTGGAATAATCGAATTGAAATCCATCAAAACCACTGATTTACAAGCCATTGAAATACAAGCGTTTAACTACAAAAATAACCAAACGGAATGTGTTTATGTCGTCACGTCTAATTTTCAAAAACTCCGTTTTTACATCGAAAATGCAGTAGATTTTGAGGAATTTGATTTGTTCGATTTGAGCAAAGAACGCTTTGATTTATTGTACTTGTGTTTACAGGTTGATAACGTTTTGTCTGATTTGCCTTTGCGTATCAAACAGGCATCGCTTGAACGCGAAGAAAATATTACGAAAAAATTGTACGCTGATTATTCGCTTTTTAAACAAACACTTTTCAAGGACATTTCAGCACAAAATAGAGACTTGGATAAACTCACTTTATTCAAAAAGACACAAAAATTGTTAGACCGTTTTTTGTTCATATTCTTTGCCGAAGATAAAGGACTTTTACCGCCTAACTCTGTTTCAGAAATCCTCAATCAATGGGATAAATTAAAGGAATTAGACGAATATCAACCGCTTTACAATCGTTTCAAAAAATATTTCGGTTATTTGAATAGCGGACATAAAGGTAAACATTATGACATTTTCGCCTACAACGGTGGACTTTTTGCGCCCGATGATTTGTTAGATAATCTAAAAATAACGGACAATATTTTATATAATCATTGTCGAGTTTTGAGCCATTACGATTTTGATACAGAAGTAGATACCAATATTTTAGGTCATATTTTTGAGCATAGTCTCAATGAAGTTGATGAAGTAGCTGCAAATACTGAGGGGGTCAATTTAGACAAAGGGAAAAC
>JAYTMI010000364.1:0-19416 GCA_043728625.1 Saprospiraceae bacterium
AGGTTTTTTAAGATGTTTTCCATGAATAATTCAGTTTTAATTTAACTAATGAATTAGGTTTATTGATTTTTTTAAGAAGCAAAAGATTGATTCTCAACGTTTTGCCGTAGTTTAAAATGAAAATTGTGTCCTTTATTGTTCGCTTATAATTCCCCTAAAAATGAAAAACATGTTTCGTTTTTAACCTGTAAATATTGTATTAATATCGTGCTTGATTGTTTTACACAGTGCAAAAGTAATAAAACATTCAATAATGATAGTATAACTATCATTTAATTTAAAAAGTTCATCGTATCTTTGTTTTAACTAAAAATAATTTAGGATTACTTTTAGTTTTTTTAGACAAAATAACCTTGTTATTGAAAGGAAAATATACATTTGTTCTTTGTAACTGACTGAAAATCAAATTTTTGTAATTTGGCATCTTAAATTAGGCAATTTCTTTATAGAACTATTAACTCTTCAATAAATCTTAGAATGGACTTAAAAATAAGTATCCGCTTAAACGAAAAACTTTTTTTACGTGACCCCGAATCAAGTGATTTAGGACAACGCATCGTCAAATATGGCATTGAGATGATTCATAAACTCGGTTTTGAATCATTTACTTTTAAGAAATTGGGAGAGGAAATCCATACCACAGAGGCGAGTATTTATCGTTATTTTGAAAACAAGCATCGTTTGCTGCTGTATATCATAACTTGGTATTGGAGTTATTTGGAATATCAAGTTGTTTTTAACATCAATAATATGACAGATGCAGAAGAAAAAATCCGTCGTGTCATTGACTTATTAACCCATGAATTAGATGATTCATTGGGTCAAATTGAATTTAATCACAAGGCATTGTACGAAATTGTCATCAGCGAAAGCAGCAAAGCCTATTTGTCAAAAGAGGTGGACAATAACAATTCTGACCATTTGTTTAAGCCATATAAAGACTTGTGCCAGCGCATTGCTCAGTTATTTTCGGAATATAATCAAAGCTATACTTACCCACATTCTTTGGCGAGTACGGTGATTGAAGCGGCTCATTTTCAGCATTTTTTTGCACAACATTTGCCGCGTTTGACGGATGTTACCAAAGAAGACAAAGACAAGACGATTCAATCGTTCTTGGAACACTTGGTTTTTGCAACATTATCACAAAAAGAACAGGTATGATACACCTTTCAATTTGCTCTAGCGATGATGGACACCCCTCAGTATTTTGAGGGTTGGAAGCCTTGCAAGCATCGGTCTTGCGAGGCTTCTTTGTTTTTCGCAAGATTGTAAACACTTATTGTATATGTAAAACGGCAATAAGCAATTATCAATCAACAATAATCAATAAAAAAAATGGCTAAGTTAAAGGTAAAACCTAAACAGCTTTTAGAACTCGGTTTCCCTATGTTTCCGATTGACATATTCCAACTGCATATAAACTTACACTTTTAGAATCTTAAATTCATAAACTTTCAATTTGTTTCGTTAACTCGACAAATTCCTCCAAACTCAATGTCTCAGGTCTGCGATTAAAAAAAACATCAGACAATAGGGAGGGGTCTTTGTCGAACATAGGACGCATCGTATTGCGCAACATTTTACGCCGTTGATTGAAAGCAGTTTTAACGACATTTCTAAACAAATTTTCGTCACAACCCAAGTCTTGATTTTCTTTTCGAGTCAAGCGAATGACGGCTGATTGCACATTAGGGGGCGGTGAAAAACTGCTTCTGTCCACATTAAACAGTTTCTTTCCATCATAGAACGCTTGTGTCAACACACTGATAACGCCGTATTCTTTGCCACCTGGTTTTGCCACTACCCGCTCAGCCATCTCCAATTGAAACATACCGACCATTTCAGGTACAAGCGTTCTGTTTTCAATCATTTTGAAAACAATCTGACTTGAAATATTATATGGAAAATTTCCGATAAGGCTAAATGGTTGATTGTCAAACATTTTAACCATGTCAATTTTCATGAAATCTTCAAAAACGACTTTTATACTGAGGGGGGTATATTTTTGGTTTAAAAAAGCAACCATATCTTTATCCGCTTCCACAGCGACCAAATCGAACTTTTTTTCTATTAAAAACTGTGTCAACATACCTTTACCTGGACCTACTTCAAGTACCCGACCGCCTAATTCATTTGTTAACAATAAACCATCTGCAATACGTTGAGCAATATCTGGACGATTGAGAAAATGTTGACCAAAACTTTTTTTAGCTTTCAAAGCTGTATTTTTTTTAGTAAAAGTTAATAAATCAAAAGCCCTTAATCACGGTTGTTGATTAAAGGCTTTTGGTATATGTAATATGTTTATAGTTTATTATTTTGAACACTATCAACCAATTCTTTGGTTTGTTCAATTGTCAATTCTAATGTGTCGGCGATGGCTTCAATCGTTACACCTTGAACTAACAGCATTTTTACTAATTTTAGTTTTTCCTGTTCAGCTTTTAGTTTTTCCTGTTCAGCTATTTGTTTTTCCTGTTCAGCTATTTGTTTCTTCTGTTCAATTTCAAAATTTATTTTTTCTAAACGTTTTTTTTGACGTGCCATTCTTTTCTTGTGTTCTTCTTCTAAGCGTACAACATAGATATCGTAACTATGAATATCGGACACGTAATTGAATTCTTCGGACGTTAATTTGTCCTTCCGTAGTCTATTGATTACTTCTTCCATGTCTTTATCTTCTTTTAATTGTAAAAAATCTTCTTCTTTATTATTGTAGTTACGACTTTTATTGGCAAAGTCAAACCATTTGAAATAGGGTAACGTTATTCTGTTGTTTTTTACAATGTTTTTTTGTAAAAATAAATCAAGGTTCAGAGAAGCGACGTACATAGCATGTTGTTTTGTTTAAAAATGATTTTTAAGAAACAAAACTATACTATTTTATCTAACCTTGTGCATACAACCCTGTATTTTATTGAAAATAAAGCCCAATAATTATTCAACATAAAGCACCAATCCTTTCAAATAAGACCCTTCTGGATGAAAAATATTAACTGGATGATCTGCTGGTTGCGTCAATCGGTGCATGACGCGTACTTTCCTTCTCGCTTCAATTGATGCCGCAACAATCGTATCATAAAACAACTGCGTATCAACGACTTGTGAGCAACTGAATGTGAACAATATGCCCCCCTCAGTAATTTGACGTAAAGCCATGGCATTCAGCCTTTTATATGCTTGCACCGCATTGTGTCGTTTGTTGATAGACTTTGCAAAGGCGGGCGGGTCAACAATCATCACATCAAAAATGCGCTCATTTTCTTTCAAAAATGCCAAAACATCAACGGCAGCGGCGGTGTGTTCGCCTGCGAAAGGGCGATTAATTTCGACATTTTTTAAAGTCAAATCAATGGCTTTTGGTGAAATGTCAATGGAATGAACCGATTTTGCACCTGCTTTTAAGGCATAAACAGAAAAACCGCCTGAATAACAAAAAGCATTTAAAACGGATTTGTCTTTTGCATAACGGCTCAACAAAGCGCGATTGTCACGTTGGTCAAGGAAAAAACCCGTTTTTTGACCTGTAATCCAATCAACAGCAAAGGCATTGTCGTTTTCAAAAACGGTGATTGGCATTTCGGCTTCGCCAAAAAGATAACCGTTTTTTATCTCATTTTGGGCTATATACTGGGGGGGGAGCGTTTCAGCACTTTTCTCATAAATCGCTGTCAATTTTTCACCAAATACTTTTTGAAGCCCATTTTTTATTGCCTCAACTTCGCGGTGCATACCTATCGAATGGCATTGAACTACGGCAACAGAGCCATAAATATCGACAATTAATCCAGGTAAACCATCGCCTTCGGCATGAATGAGACGATAACAATTCGTTGATTCTGAATGAGTTAGCTCTAGTTTTTGACGATATTGAAAAGCGTTTTCTAATCTTTTAGACCAAAATGCTGCATCAATTGTTGTTGGTTCAAAACTCAAAACACGGACGACGATTGACCCATCGTTGTAATATCCAATTGCCAACCATTGCTTTTTTGAATCATAGATTTCTACTAAATCGCCATCTTCAAGCACCCCCTCAGTATGTGCAACGGCGCCGCTAAAAATCCACGGGTGTTGCCGTCTAACTGCTTCGTCTCTACCTTTTTTAAGAAATATTTTTTTCATACATAATTGCGTTTGCCGAACAGTAAACTACCGATGCGTACCATCGTTGAACCTTCTTCTATTGCCATTTTATAATCGTCGCTCATGCCCATTGAAATCTCTGTAAATGATTGGTTGTCAGTGAAATAAGTGTTTTTTATATTGTCAAAAATGTGTTTTAATTCTTGAAATTCACGTCTGACTTGTGCCTTGTCATCGGTAAAAGTAGCCATGCCCATAACGCCACAAATGTCAATATGCGTTAATGTTGCATTCGCTAATTCTTCTGCTAATATTTTGACCCCCTCAGTATCAAAACCAAATTTCGACTCTTCTTCGGCAATATGAAATTGTAAAAGGACTTTGATGATGCGGTCATTTTTTGCCGCTTGTTTATTGATTTCATGCAGCAATTTAAGCGAATCAACAGCGTGAATCATGGCAACAAAAGGGGCGATGTATTTAACTTTATTTGACTGTAAATGTCCGATGAAATGCCAATCAATGTCTTTTGGCAAAGTGGCTTGTTTGTCCACCAATTCTTGAACATAGTTTTCGCCAAAGGCACGTTGTCCTTGATTGTATAGTTCAAGAATCGCCTCATTCGGTTTTGTTTTTGAAACCGCTATGAGTTTTGTATTTGACCCTTTGAGTTCTGTTAGAATTTGTTCAAGCATATTTTAAGGCTTTAAAATTAGAATTTACTGAGGGGTGTAAAAGTAAAAAAAAATCCGTCTTGCAAAAAGCCAGACGGATGTATTTTTATACTTAAAATATTGATAATCAATCTTTCATGAAAGGATAGTCGGTTTGTACATAGTTGTCTTCGTATAAATCTTCAGCATCTGGATAAGGCGATGCTTTGGCAAAGTCAACGGCAGCTTGCATTTCAACTTCGGCAGCGTCTTCTATAGCTTGAATATCAGCTTCCGAAATACCGATGCCCAGCATTTTAGCACGAGTCGTTTTCAATGGGTCAATTGATTTATAATGAGCCACTTCTGCACGTCCTTTTTCATCTTTACGATATTTTTCAGGGTCACTGACAGAGTGACCTTTGTAGCGATAGGTCTTAATTTCAAGGAAATAAGGGCCATTTCCTGCACGAATATGCGCTGCTGCTCTTGAAAATGCTTCGTGAACCGCTTCTGGATTCATGCCATCAACAATTTCTGCTGGCATATTAAACGCCTCTGCAACGGTGCTGATATCGCGTACATTTGACGTTCGTTCTACCGAAGTACCCATCGCATAGCCGTTGTTTTCGCAAACATAAATGACAGGTAATTTCCATGTCATAGCCATATTAGCCGCTTCGTAAAGGATGCCTTGACGCGCCGCACCGTCACCAAACATAGATACACAAAGTAAGTCAGTTCCTTTGTATTTTTCAGCGAAAGCAATGCCTGTACCAATGCCGATTTGCGCGCCGACGATACCATTGCCACCAAAATACTTGTTTTGAGCATAGAAAAAGTGCATTGAACCGCCTTTGCCCTTGACAATGCCTGTTGAACGACCAAACAATTCCGCCATTGCTTCACGGCTTGGGATGCCTTTCATGAGACCGATACCGTGTTGACGATAGGCTGTAACGACACCGTCCATAGGATTTAAAGCGGATTTCATACCTGCTGCAATGGCTTCCTGACCGATATAGACATGGCAAAAACCACGTACAAATTCGCCATAAAACTCCAAAACACGCTCCTCAAAGCGACGAATCCGATACATCATTGTGTACCAATCTTTATATTGGTCGGCACTATACTGTTGGGTGTTTTTTGCAGCTTTAGCACTGGCTTTAGTTGTTTTTTTGACTTCTAATACTTCCATAATTGTCCTTAATTTATGTTTTGGCGAATATTCGCCTAAGAAATTACTTGGCAAAATAAAGGTAATAAAGGCAGTTGAGACAGCCAATATTTTAGGTGCAAAGATAGTGAAGTCTTTAACTAAGTCCTGTATTTTTTCCTAAAAAAGCAAAGAGACTGTTCTTTGAATTGTTTGAAATGGAATGAAAATTCAATTTCTACAATAAAAGGAACAGTCTCTTTCTGTTTTTGTTTTTAGAAAATTTACCTCGTGCGACTTGGGCGGGTTTCATTTTTGGTTGTGAATGCGAAAACGCAAGCGACTAGAATCAAGATTACGAATATCATCATGGATTAGCAAGTTTTAGATTAAGAAATACGGTTCAAGGAATGAAATAATTATTGATAATTATTGACAAATATGAATAATAAAAAATTAATAAGCAAATATTTTAGATGACCTTAACTTAATATTAGCTATATACTTTTAATATACGTCAAAATTTGGTGTATGGATTCTTTATTGCGAAAGAATCCTCAAAAAAAAATGCCTTTGATATATGTTCGAAAAACGTACCAAAGGCATTTTTATTTACACAATATAAGGGTGTTATTAGAATGCAAAAATCTGAAATCTTTTACCCCCCTCAGTATTTTTAACCATTTGCGGCTTTGAAACGACGATTCACCTCGTCCCAATTGACGACATTGAAAAATGCGCCAACATAATCAGCACGGCGGTTTTGGTAGTGCAAGTAATATGCGTGTTCCCAAACATCAATGCCCAAAACGGGTGTACCTTTTTTGTCAGCAATATCCATGAGTGGATTGTCTTGATTGGGTGTAGAACTCACGATGAGTTTTTTGCTAGCATCAACGCTCAACCATGCCCAACCTGAACCAAAACGCGTCATAGCGGCTTGTGAAAATTCTTTTTTGAAGTTTTCAAAGCTGCCAAATGTACTGTTGATGGCAGTTCCGATGTCACCTGTTGGCGCACCACCAGCGTTTGGCGACATAATTTGCCAAAACATAGAGTGATTCCAGTGACCGCCGCCGTTGTTACGAATTGCTGTCGCATATTTTGAAATATTCGCCATCAAGTCATCAAGACTTTTACCTTGTGCATTAGCATCGGCTGTAACAGCGTTATTTAGGTTTGAGACATAAGCAGCATGGTGCTTGTCATGGTGGATTTCCATTGTTTTAGCGTCAACGTGCGGTTCAAGTGCAGCGGGCGCATAAGCGAGTGCGGGAAGTTCGAATGTCATAATAGTTTTACTATTTTTAATGTTAGATAATGGATTTTCAGTAGCCTTTTTAGCAACTGCTGGTGTACAACCGATGACGATTGCGCTGGCGGGTGCGATTAAAGGGATGTTTTTAATGAATGAGCGTCGTTTCATTTTAATATCGTTTATGTTTTATTAACAATGTCCAAAGGTAAAAAGTTTTGAGAGAATAATTGTTTTAGGACATTCTGAAATTGTAAAATTTCAAAATTTTGAGATTTGAAATTTATTTATCAAAAACAGCCTTTTTGTACTAAAATCGAGTTTTTTTAAGAATGTGGATAAAAATACGAAAAAAAATTAACCTTCATTTCCAAAAATGAGTTAAATTAGTTTCGTTTTTAATTAAAAATCCAACACCCGAGCAATTATGATGTATAACGACGAAGTTTATGAATCGCCAGAATTTAGAAAATTCAAGTTTCGCGAATTAAAAGTTTACGCCTCAACAGAATGGTTAGCGGACAACAAAAAGAAATATCGGCAGGTTTTTGACCGATACGAATCCGCTTATATGTACGCTGAATTATCCTTGTACAATAAAATGTTTGACCTTGACGATTGGGATGTCGAAGTCGAATTGAAGTGTTTTTCGCTCAAAAAAGGGCGAACAGAGCTGTGTAGCCTACCTTTCAGACGGAAAGTGAGTAAATACGACAATGTCATTTATGTACGTGAAGGATGGGGTAACAAAAAAGAAGGTGCATTTTGGAAAAAAGGCACTTATTATTGGGAGGCTTATGTGGACGGTGAAAAAGTAGCGACAAAATATTTTTACATTGAAGACGGTGGTCGTGAAGTCACCTATGAGGACAATCCTTATCTCGAAATTCAATTGCTCAAATTGTATGAAGGTCCCTATGACGACATTCCCGAAACTGAGCGGCTTTATTATCGGACTTTGCATGGCGAAGAGACACGTTATATATATGCCGAAATTACGCTTAAAAATTTGAACATTAACAAAAGCTGGCAATGTGAGTTGTTTGCGAAGTTTTACAACAATGCACGTGAATTAAAAGGTCAAATTGTTCGCTTGCACCGCGTTGAAAAGAAAGATGAATATTTGACGATTACGGCAGGTTGGGGTTCAAATGTCAAAGGCTCATGGCGGAATGATCACTACACATGTGAAGTGGTTTTTATGGATAAACTGTTGGCTGTTTTGCCTTTTGAAGTCGCAGATGAGTTTTTAGAAGGCACACAACCGATATTTTTGCCGAATCAAGTAACACCTGTTATTCAAGAAGTTGATGATGATGTTCAAGTGACTTTTGATGAAGTGATGAGCAAATTGGAGAACTTAATTGGTTTAAGTCAAATCAAGCAAAAGGTGCGTGACCATGCGCAATATCTTCAATTTCTACAAATCCGTAAAGAACGGGGCTTTGATGAAGACAGCCAAATCAACGTGCATTCAGTTTTTGTCGGCAACCCGGGTACTGGGAAGACAACGGTTGCCAAAATGATGGGTAAACTCTATAAAAAAATGGGTTTGCTCTCAAAGGGGCATGTCCATGAAGTTGACCGTGCTGACCTTGTTGGCGAATATATTGGACAAACAGCACCCAAAGTTAAAGATGCAATTGAAAAAGCACGCGGCGGTGTTTTGTTCATTGACGAAGCCTACTCGCTTGCCCGTTCGTTGGACGATACAAAGGATTTTGGACGTGAAGTTGTTGAGATTTTGGTCAAAGAAATGAGTAATGGGGTAGGAGACCTTGCCGTTATTGTTGCGGGTTATCCAAAAGAAATGAAGCATTTTATTGACTCAAACCCAGGTTTGCGCTCTCGTTTCAAGCATTTTTTTGAATTTCAAGACTATTTGCCACAGGAATTGTCTCAAATTGCAGATTATGCAGCTTACGAAAAAGGCATCGTTTTAAGCCCAAATGCTAAGAAACAAGTGGATGAAATCATAACTGAAGCGTTTCGAAATCGTGACCGCACTTTTGGCAATGCACGTTTTGCTTATGATGTCCTTGACCAAGCCAAAATCAATATGGGTTTGCGTTTAATGACGATGGACAATCCAAGAGAGTTGTCAAAAGATGAATTGTCTTTGGTGTCTGCACAGGATGTTGAAAAAATTCAGATGAAGACCAAAAGGGTTTTACCGAACATTCCGATTGATGAGCAATTGCTCAAATTGTCGCTCGATGAGTTGAATAGATTGGTTGGAATGAGTAAAATCAAAACACAAATCAATGAATTGGTCAACCTTGTACGTTATTACCGCGAGTCGGGACGTGATGTTTTGGGCAATTTTTACTTGCATACCGTTTTTGTTGGCAACCCAGGGACAGGTAAAACGACTGTTGCACGTATTTTGACAAAAATATATAAGTCTTTGGGCATTCTTGAACGGGGTCACATGGTTGAGACTGACAGACAAGGACTTGTAGCAGGCTACGTAGGTCAAACTGCCATTAAAACGGCAGAAAAAATAAACGAATCCATCGGCGGTGTCCTTTTTATAGACGAAGCTTATGCTTTGACGAGTTATGGCGGCGGTGGACGTGGTGATTTTGGTGACGAAGCCATTCAAACTTTGCTCAAACGCATGGAAGACAATCGGGGCGAGTTTTTCGTTTTTGTTGCGGGTTATACCGACAATATGGAGACTTTCCTCAAAGCGAATCCAGGTTTGTCAAGTCGTTTCGATAAAAAATTCATGTTCGACGACTATATGCCAGCAGAACTTATGGAAATCGCTGTTTCCATGTTGCATGATGGCAGCGTAACAATTGCAGCTGATGCAGAAGAACATTTGCGCAATTATCTATCGTTTATTCACGAATATCGTGATAAATATTTTGGCAACGCCCGTACAATTCGCCAAATCGTAACAGACATCATCAACAAGCATAACTTACGTCTTGCGGCAATGTCGAAAGAAAAACGTGATGAACGCGAGTTGAACGTCATTTCGATGCAAGATGTCGAACACCTCAAACTCGATAAATCTGATTTCACTTATGCGAAAAAAGGTATTGGGTTTAGGGCGAGAGAAGGGAATCGGTAGTTCGTTTCGTTTTTGGAGATAGATTTTATTGTAAACGCTGGCTTTGGTTTGACCGAAGCCAGCGTTTCGTTTAAATTAAACCTTAATGAAAATCACAGCATTTTTCCCTGAAAATTATAACGTTATCACTTAAAATGAAAAAAGCCTCACATGGAGGCTTGGTTTGGGTGGTGGTTTTAAAATTGAAAACCCATAAAAAAGGGTTTGAACTTGAACTTGGCAACGGCATCGTTCAACAACTGATTGTAGTCCACTAATCGTGGACTACAATCTTTTTTTTTCGATGAAGCGTTTTTTTATTTTTTATTTTTAAAACCCTACATAAATTTCAAAAACACACTGATACTAATTGAAAATCAAAGGTTTATTAGCTATTTTTTAGTGAAAAAATGAGATAAAATGCCTTGTAAGTCATTGATTTTCAATTGATTACAGACTTATTTCTCGTTTTTATGTACGGTTTCAAGTTTTTCCTTAATTCTGAGATTTTTTCAAAAGTTAAACCTGTAAGTTCTTTAATATCTCGGTCACTATACTTCTTTTTCTTCGAACATATGTAATCTTTAGCGTCTTCTATATCTTCACCTTCACTGACGTACACAAGTTTAGCAGCATCCATAGTATCTGTATTAGTTTTTCCAGTAAGTAATCCATTGAAAACGAAAAGAGAACTTTCATTAACTCTAATTTTAGAGTTTAGTTTTAGAGCAATTTTGTAATCATCTACTGCTCCTTTAAAGTCTTTTAATTTAAATTTAGCATCTCCCCTATTATAAAAGCCATCGGCATCAGTTGAATCTAATGAAATAAATTTGGAAAAATCCTCAATAGCTTTTTTTGTTTGGTTCAAAGCACTATACGCTATACCTCGAAGTCTGTAAGCATTTAGATAATTAGAATCAAGTTTAATAGCAGCACTAAAGTCACGGACAGCTTCATGGTTATTTGAAAGGCTAAAATTTGCAGTTCCACGACCCACATAAGCATGTGAACTTTGAGGTTTTATCTGAATAATTTTACTGTAATCTTCCTTAGAACCCTTAAAATCTTCTAAAGTATTTTTAGCATCTGCTAAAAGAACGTAAGCCAAAACGTAATCAGGTTTAAGTTTTACAGCCTTTTTAAAATCACGAATTGATTCTTTTAGATAAGGAGTGTTGTCGACATCAATTAAATTTCTGTCATCTTTACCCAAATGATATTGGTATTTAAGTGGTCTATCTAGCAGATCATTTAATTGGACTTTTGAATTTCCACGCCAAAAATATGCTTTTGCATCATGGGGGTTTAATTTTATATACTTGTCGAAATCTTCAATTGCTCCTTTTAAGTCTTTCTTATTAAGCATTTTAACTACTCCTCGAATACAATAAGCATTAGCAATATTAGTATCTAATTTGCCATATCGTTCATAATTTAGTATTGTATCTACATTATCCTTCAGGTATTGCCCCAATATTTGATCATCGAAAATGCTATTATCAATTTGCACTTTCATTCTACTACTATCGGCAGTATCTTGTATAACATCTTTTGTAGAATTATTAGGGGTTTTCTTATGATTCACATCTTTACAGTTGTTGCAAAGAATAAGCAATGAAAATATCAATATTTTTTTCATGACTATTTCAGTTTATATTGGTATTTCTTATTAATTATTTTTAACTATATGACTATCAATAAATTACAAAATATACTTACTTTACTTATATCTACAAATATGGAGGTAGTTTTTTTGCTAATGAAACCTATTGTTTATTTTTTAATTTCATCAAACTATAAAGAAAACCACCGTAATCCTCTCACCACAACAAACCATCAGAATACCCTTGATACTGAGGGGGGGATTGGGGTGGTTTTGAGTTGAACGAAGCCGTAATATGCAGAAAGCTTTATTCAAGCAGAGAGTAAAGTGGTTAAAAAAGTGAAGAATCGAGTTAACAGGGCATTTAAACCAATAATCTAAACGGTGTTAAACTGCTTTACACAGACAAATATAGGCACAAAAGTAATTATGTGTATGCGTATTCAAGATAAAAATTTCGTAAAAGGGATACAAAAGTTACCTGTTAGTTTATGCCAATATTTCGTAAGGAAAACCGTCTTGAATTGTGTTAGAATGAATGAAGCTAAAGTGTAAAGGAATATGAGTGTTTGAGCAATTCCAGAAAAAAAGTTGCTGTTTCAATATTTAGGATTTATTTTTACAAAAAATAAAAACACATGGTCGAAATTCTTGAATCAAAAGCGGCAATGACTGCCGAAGAATATCTCGAAAGAGAACGCAACACACTTCGTGAGGACGGAGGTAAACATCAATTTTTCAAAAACAAACGCATACTTATGGCAGGGGGAACTAAAAAACACGATAGAATCGTGAGCAATATTCATCTGATTTTAGGTAATATCATTGGTGAAGATGTAAATTTTGAATTGTTTACAGCCGATATGAGACTGTTAAGTGTGTCAAAATTCAAGGAATATTTCTATTCAGATGGGGCTGTTGTTCAAGGCAAACCGCAATTTGCAGACCATTATCTGGATATTTTAACAAATCCTGCACTCATTGTTGAAGTTTTATCAAAAAGTACAGAACGGTTTGATAGAACAGATAAGTTTGAATCTTACCGTGAATTAGAGAGTTTAAGTGAATACATTTTAGTTTCTCAAAACCAACCTTATGTTGAGCAATTTTATAAAAACAGTGTGGGTGAATGGGTTGTTGGCAGCAAATTAAACAATCTTGATGCTGTTTTAACACTCAAAAACTTACCGTTTCAACTGCCTTTGAATAAAATCTATCAACGAGTAAATTTTGAAGAAATAGAAGAGTGATGGGGTGATTTCGAAATCACCCCGTCAATTTTTTACTCTCTTTCGTTATCGTTTTCAAATTCAACTGGTCTTTCACTATCCGTTTCCGTTTTTACCCTAAAACTCTCAACAAACGCCACATAATCCTTCACCGCCAATTTTGCTTCATCAATACGTGCTAAATACTGAGGGGTCATCAGATGTTTATTGTTCAGAAAATCGGTCAACGTTTCATCAAAAAAAAGATAGGTTTGAATTTGTTGCTCAACCGCTGCATCAGCAAGAGATCGGTCTGCATTTGCCAGTTGATTTTTCGCAGCATCATAAAACGCTGGTACTTGTTCGAGTTTATTAAAGAGGGTTTGCAAACGATAATCATCAGCTGCATAGTTCGATTCAAAAATTCGCTTAAAACCATGTAATACATTGAAAAACATGGGATTATGCTCATGGTCAGACAAATAGCCGATCACATTTTTTAGGATATTTTCAACTTTTAGTACTTCGCGGCTGTATGAAAATGTAGGATTTTTCGTATTAAAACGCTTCAATTCAGATGAAAAATGCTGATGAAATTGTTTCACAGAATCGAAATAAGTAGTCGTTGGCAAGGCTAAAGATGCCAATTTTTCATTCCCTTTACTGAGGGGAGTCTCATCTGGAAAAAGTACAGCGTACTCTTTCACAAAATCGGAAGCGAAGGTTTGAAAATCTTTTTCAGACTTTTCTTGGCATGAAATGATTGTAAAACAAAGGATTACAAATAAAAATTTCTTTAACATGAATTTCTTGTTTTAAAGTACGTGTTCCGTCTATTACTTTTGCGGCTCAATATAATAATGGTGAACGATGAATGGTGAATGGTGAATGATAATTTTTCACAAAAGTTCACTGTTCCTCATTCGCCATTTACCATTCACCTTTCATCATTAAATTATGAATGCTCTCGCTCAAACGAATTTTCAACTGCCCAACCAAACCGCTTTTTATCGGGGCAAAGTCCGTGATGTTTATACCGTCGGCAACAAGCTCATCATGGTTGCAAGCGACCGTATTTCGGCTTTTGACCATGTGCTACAGAAGCCCATTCCCTTTAAAGGGCAAGTATTGAACCAAATTGCAGCGCATTTCCTGCATGCAACGGAGGACATTTGCCCCAATTGGTTGTTGGCAACGCCCGATCCAAATGTGGCAATTGGCTATGCTTGTACGCCGTTTAAGGTCGAAATGGTCATTCGTGGTTATCTCGCGGGTCATGCGGCACGGGTTTATGCGAAAGGTGGACGCGTTTTGTGTGGTGTGTCATTGCCTGATGGTTTGAAAGAAAATGACCGCCTTCCTTCGCCCATCATTACGCCCACAACAAAAGAATCCGAAGGGCATGATGAAGACATCAGTCGTGAGGATATTCTCGCCAAAGGCATCGTTAGCGAAGCCGATTACATTGAGTTAGAACGCTTAACACATGCGCTTTTTCAACGAGGTACTGAAATGGCAGCCGCACAAGGCTTGATTTTGGTGGATACTAAATACGAATTTGGTAAAACGGAAGACGGTCGTATCGTTGTGATTGACGAAATACACACACCCGATTCGTCGCGCTACTTCTATACTGAGGGGTATGCTGAACGTCAAAACAACGGCGAAAAACAACGTCAATTATCAAAAGAATTTGTCAGAGAATGGTTGATTGCACATGGCTTTCAAGGTTTAGATGGTCAATTAATGCCCATCATGCCCGATAGTTTTGTGGACGAAATTTCAGAACGCTATATTGAATTGTATGAAAATATAACTGGTAAGACATTTGAAAAGGCAGATTCAGAGGACATTTTAGGGCGTATTGAGCGCAATATTTTAGCAGTCATTTGATGATTTTTGTCATTCCGAACGAAGTGAAAGAATCTGAATGTATTGTTTATGCAGATTCTTTCACTTCGTTCAGAATGACAAAAAATAATAATATGGTATTTTCTCAAGGCTTTATGGCTATATCTTTCCTAAAAGTACGCCTCATCCATCGTGTTTTGAACTTTTCTATAATCACCAATTCTGATTGAGTGAGAGTTTCTATGTTTAAAAGAGGCAATGTATAAAGTGTTCCAGACGAAACAAATACAGTAAACTGACTATCTTGTTTGACACTAAATTGTCCTGTTAAGACTTGTTCAAAATGATTTAGAAAATTAACCGACCGTATAAACTTAAAACTTTCTCCTATCCTCAAAGTATCCGCCAAACCCGATTGTTCATAAATTGACCATCTAAGAGAAGGTGTGGTATGGCTATTTGAATCGAGAGACTGACTCATTTCCACCTTTTTTAATGCGTAAGTTCCCACAAGTAAACAGGAATCAGCCATTTGTCCAAAAATGGATGATCCAACAAAAAATATAAAGAGTATTAAACTAATAAAACGCATGAGAAAGTCGCTTTTGTATTTTTACTATTAAAAAATATGATAAAATAATAATATTTAAAATGCTAATAAACAATATTTTAGTGTACATAATTCACCATTAAAACTTATTCATCACCTCTACAACATAAGCAATATCTTCATCAGAATGAATCGTAGAAATAGGCAAACTCAATTCAGTCGCATGAATTTGACGAGCTAATTCGAAATCTGCATCGTTAAGCGTCACATCTGACCGTTTTGCCCAATCGCGAATACTGTTTTGGTCACAAGGTGCAGTTGGATAGTGAATTTCTGTTTTTATACCCTTTTCTAAAAGATAGGCTTTCAATGCATCGCGGTTGGGATGTCGAATCGGGAAAATATGATAGACGTTATATAATTGTTCATCAACAGTAGGCAAAATGAAATTGTCATTCAAGTTGTTAAGATAAAAACGAGCGATTTCATTTTTACGTGCATTGATATTATCTAAATAGTTTAACTTTTTAGTTAAAAATCCTGCTTGTATTTCATCAAGCCTTGAATTGTCTCCAATATACTCGTTTTTGTATTTTATATTAGAACCATAGTTGCGCCAAGCTTTGATTTTACGATACAAATTTTCATCATTTGTAGCGATAGCACCAGCGTCACCCAAAGCACCCAAGTTTTTTGTTGGATAAAAACTGAATGCACCTACGCCAAATGTACCTGTCATTTTACCATCAAATGTTGCGCCATGTGATTGAGCACAATCCTCCACAAGTTCCAAATTGTATTTCTCACAAAGAGCCATAATCGCTGCCATATCGCAAGAACGCCCGTACAGATGGACGAGCATAATCGCCTTTGTTTTTGAAGTTATTTTTTCTTCAATTCTTTGACAATCAATATTATAAGTGTCTATATCAGGTTCGACAAAAACAGGAATATAACCACAATTGATAATGGCATTGACTGTAGCAATGTACGTATTTGAAGGCACGATGATTTCTGAACGAGGCTCAAAATCCCAACATTTCAACGGGATTTCCAAAGCATCTAAACCCGAAGCGACACCAATGACGTATTTGACTCCAAGATATTCAGCAAACTGTTTTTCAAAATTTTCAACATTTTTGCCCAATATAAACCAACCACGCTCCAAAGCATCATTGAACGAAGCTCGATAATCTTCAAAAAATGGACGATTCAGAAAATGTAAATTTTCGTATTCAATTTGACGCATTTTGTTTTAACTTTTTAGTTAAAAATGAAGTTTTACTGTGGGGGTGATTATTCGACCAAAAAACTGGTATTTGGATAAGGCGTATCAATATAATCGGTTACATCATAAGGTGTAGAAGCCAAGACCAAAAGCGTTGCATTCTCGGAAAAAGAATGCATGACATGCCAATCAGTTGGTTCAATAATGAGCACTTTATTGGCAGTATCTAAGACAAAAGTTTCTTCTTTTTCACCATTATTATTGAAAACGGAACAGTTGCCACCCAAACAAATCAAGGCTTGTGAAGCTCTATGATGCCGATGGCCACCTCGACGAACATCCGGAGGTACGCCATGAATCCAATACACTCGTTTAATATCAAAAGGAATCTGATTTTGGGCAACATTGAGTATGCCACGCGGATCAGAGAAATTACGCAATTCTATGATATGAGCCAAAGGTTTTTAGTTTATAGATGATAATGAATAATTATAGGTTAATTGTGAATTGACGAGTAACCAATCCCTAATAACGAATAACCAAGAACTAATTTAGTCCAGTTTTTAAGAAGCGATTCAGCACATTTGTTTTCACAAAACCCCACCAACCTTTACGTCGGTCTTCATGAAATTGTTTGGATGTTAAATAGCCAATTTTGTTAAAATCAGTGTCAAAGCTAAGTAATTTTTGTTGCGCTGCTTTTACTTTCTGGATATAAGGTTCATAAAAAATGGAACGTACAGGGCGGTTCAAAATATACATTTTTGGCGCATATACAGCACCACCGTTTTCATATAATTTGACACCATGAAAGTGAAAAAAGACAGCAGGGAAATAATTCACTTGCTTGTTTATTATCCAATTGTTAATGGCATCAATATATGAAAATGAATTATTTATAGTACCAATAATTTTACCATCTGATGAAAATAAATCGTTTTTGTATTGAGCCGATAGTGACTCTCCATTTCGTATGTTAGTTTCTTTATGATTCAAAAAACTAAATTGTTGAACATTCCATGGAGCTAAACCACCGCCAAGATGCTGCAAAACATGAACCCCTTCAAACCATGTTGTCCAATCATCAAGATATTTTTGGTCACCAAATTTGCCATCTTCAAAACGGTTGTAACACCATTCCAAACAACGGTCTCGCCACCATTTTAAAACTTCAAGCCCCTCCTCAGTATTATCGAAATACATAAATTGAACGCAATATTTTCCAGACAGTTTAGACTTATCGTACGCTGGCGTATAGCGGTGTTCAGTGATGATAACGGAACAATCTGACGGTTTTTCGTCTATCAAAATTTGGGGATTTTTATAGAAATACATATCCGCATCTACGTATATACAATGCGGTAAATTAAACTTTTCAATACAATATAAGATGGTCGAACTGGTACAAGTCCAACAATATTCGCCACGAGAACGAGTTGGTTTGATGGCTAAAAGTTGTTCGTCTTCAAACTCTGCAAGCGAAATAATGGTCAAATTAGGCAGTTGCATCGCTGTTAGAACTTCGTAACATTTATCGTCAAAAGCAAAAACGTAGAGATGCACATCCCCCTCAGTAACAGACATTAAAGACTCGTAAGTCACCAAGCCACGAGCTAAATAATTAGAATCAAAAAGGGTACAAAAACGGAGCATTGTTATTTTGAGTTATCTATTTTTTTCAATTCACAAAAAAAGCCTAAAAATTGACATTCTAATTGATTAAATTTATCAAGAGAAGTAAATTCGGCTACGACACTATAATACTGATTTATATAGTTTTTAAATTTTGGTAAACTAAATATCGAAACTGGGTATGTTGCTTTGTAAACACGTGGGTCAACAATTTGCTTCAGAATCCAATCCTTTTTTCGATTCGAAAAAGGCGTTCTATCTATCCATAAATAAGGAATTTCCTGTTTTATTATTTCATCGAGACAAGTGTATGGATCTTCCAAATATTGCAAAACACTTGACATAACAACAACATTCGGTTGATGTTTTTGAACGGCTTTGGCTATCGTATGCTCAAATTTTAAGCTATCTGTTTCAAACTCTTTTTTGCCAATATCAACAAAGTGAGGTTGCTCGACGACACACCATTTTACATTTGGAAATTGTGCTAAAAAATCTCTGTGTTGATGATACAGACTGGCTAATGAACCGCCAAAATCAAGGACGCTTAATCGTGCATATTTATCAACAACATGATTTAACCTCAAAATCAAATGTTCAATTTCTTCTTTTTGGTGGAACAAAAACCCGTCTCTTTCAAAGATTGCATCACCATTTTTTACGGCTCTGGCAGCTGACAAAACACTTTCTAAAATGGGAGCGGCATCATAGCCTTCACAATCTGCTACGGCTGCCTGCCAATTTTTATAATCGCCAAAAAAGCCCCAGCCTTTAATATAACGATAGTATAGATTTACAAAATATTGGTACACAGTATTTTAGTTTTTATAATCTTCTAAACGATTTTTAGCAATGGTATCCCAACTAAATTTTTCAATGATTTCATCTCTTCCTTGACGACTCAACGTCTTACGTACTGAGGGGTCAATCAGTTCATTTAACTTTTTAGTTAAACTATTTAGTTGATAGGTTTCACAAAAGCGGCTCACGATTTTTGGGCGGTATGCACTTATACCATTATCCAGAGTTGTAGAATCTACGAGATCGTAAGCCGTAGAAGCATCTGCCATGACAAGGCATAAACCAGTTGCCACAGCGTCTAATTGACTAGATGACTCACCGAA
>JAYTMI010000365.1:0-2850 GCA_043728625.1 Saprospiraceae bacterium
GAATTGAGTATAGATATGCTCAAAAACTTAAATCCTTCTTTCATTCTTGATTTGACAGCCACACCGCGCAATAACAGCAATATCATCAGTTTTGTAGATGCTTTGGAGTTAAAAAAGAACAATATGGTTAAGTTGCCTGTCATCGTCTCGAACCACAGACATAAAAACGAAGTCATTTTATCAGTTATCAATTTACAAAAGAAATTAGAAAAACAAGCCGAAGAAGAATGGAAAAAAGGCGGCAAATACATACGTCCAATCGTGCTGTTTCAAGCCCAATCGAAGAACGAAGCAGATGCCACAACATTCACGAAGATAAAAGAAGAACTGGTCAAAGAACACAAAATTCCTGTTGACCAGATAAAGATTAAAACCGCCGTTGTAGATGAGTTAAAAAATATAGATTTATTGTCGGAAGATTGTCCTGTGCGTTTCATTATCACAATTAATGCTTTGAAAGAAGGTTGGGATTGCCCATTTGCGTACATATTGGCATCCTTAGCGAATCGTTCCTCGCCTGTTGATGTTGAACAAATCGTTGGACGTATTTTGCGACAGCCTTATGTAGTGATCCATAAATCACAGATGCTCAACATGAGTTATGTTTTTACGGCTTCTGAAATGTTTATGGAAACATTAGATTACATCGTAAAAGGGTTGAACAAAGCTGGATTCAGTGAGCGAGATTGCAGACTTACTGACGCAGAAGATTTTGAAAAGAAAGCAACACCAGACATCAACAAAAATCAAATTAAGATCGACTTTTCTCAACCTGCGTCTCCTATAACATTAGAAGAAGTGTTTGTTCCTGTTTATACTTCTAACAGTTCAAACGAACAAACAGAAGACAATCCTAATGATACTGACGAATTAACAAACGCCCCCTCAGTATCTTTGGCGGATTGGACGGAACAAGTCGAGCAGAATATTCAAAACATCGAGAAAATTGCGCAAGAACAAAGTGACATCATGGAGAAAATGGCTGCTGAAACCCATATTTCTTTACCTTCTGAATTAAGCAATCAAGTGAAATCGTATCGTGTAAAACCTGTTTTTAAACAGACCATTGAGCAATTAAGTTTGCCACAATTCTTTCTAAAAATACCTGCTATTGGCTTAGGTTTTAAAGAATCTGAAAACCATGTCTTATTGGCAAAAGAAAACTTGTTACAAGGTTTTTCATTGGACAAATGTGATACTAATATTGACTTTGAAAATGTCGCTTCGCAACTATACAAAGTAGATTTAGACGAAACGAATCCAGAACACACACCTGTGTTTGGAGAACTGAATGACACGCAGCAAAAATTAATTTATCAATACATACTTGACCCAAACCGTAAAAGCGAGCGTTTAAAAAACTTTTCAGAACGTATTAAATGGCGACTGAATAAAGATAATACTGTTCAAACTCAGGATTTGCTCAATTACATAAGGCGCATATTAAGAAACTTCACTGATTCGCAATTTGAACATTTGGCAGAACATGAAGCTGGCTATGTCCGCATGATAAAAGATAAAATTGAAGCGTTAAAACAAAGTTATGCCTATCAGAATTTTGAAAAATTGTTGAAAACGAATGAAATAGTGGTAAAAGGACAATACAAACTACCTAAAGAACTTATTCTAAATCAAACAGCTAAAGCTATTTCTAACTCACTGTATGAAAAAGAAGGTAGTCTAAATTTATTTGAAGAGCGTGTTATCAACAAAGTAGCCAACGCTGAAAACATCCTTTTTTGGACACGTAATATAGAAATGAAAGGATTCAAACTCAATGGCTTCATCAATCATTATCCCGATTTTATTGTCCAAACACGCAGTGGTAAAACTTTACTCATTGAAACCAAGGGCGATGATAGAGACAACAGCGATAGCGAACAAAAATTAGAATTAGGAGAAAGTTGGGAACGAAAAGCAGGTGAGTCTTTCAAATACTTCATGGTTTTTGACAAAAAGCATTTGAAAGGAGCTTATACGTTGGATAAGTTTATGGAGATTTTGAAACAAATGTGAATCCCTGATGGTAAAACTTATGTCACTTGTAAGTCTTACCAAAGCCGCAACAAACTATCTCGCACATCTCTAACGTGCGAGATAAAAACAGAACAGCCCCCCTCAGTAAAACAACCCCAAAACCCATACAAAACACCCATCGAGAAAGACCGTTTCCCTATCTTCAACTTTTAAAAAATCTAAGCACAGGACATATATCCTGGTGGATATTGAAAGTGACGGACCCATTATTGACTACTTAATTTTCACGGTACTGGTTAGCGAATACAATTTAGCATAAACCAGTAAGTAGAAATTACCAAGCAAATAATTTCTTAGTAATTTTGATTTTGGCAAAATCAAACCTATATTTGAGAAAAGTTTTAAAATAACAATCAATGAATATCGCTGAATTAAAAATGGAAATGGTTGAGATTATTTCTCAAACGTATGACGAGCCAATGGTGAGTCGGCTTTATGCTAAAATCCATGAAGTGATTGAAGCAGAAGGAGACGGTTGGCATGATTTGTCGCCTATTGAGCAAAAACGATTGGACGCTGCTATCGCGGAAACTTATGACCCTTCTAAACTCGTCTCTCACGACGAGGCTTTAAAAATGATAGACCAATGGTTAACAAAATAGAATGGTCTTTATCTTCAAAATTATTACAAAGTCAAAACAGTAAATGTTACCATAACACCCCCCTCAGTAAAAAGCCATGTAAATCAATGATTTACATGGCTTTTATTTAAAAAACAGTATAAATTGGATGCTACAACCCCATCTCATTTGCTGCTGCCAAAGCCGCCGCAGACAAGTGCGGATGCTCCAATTCAGGCGTGACAAAAGGGCG
>JAYTMI010000366.1:0-3405 GCA_043728625.1 Saprospiraceae bacterium
TCATGGGAAAAGACGTTTTTTTTAACTTTTCACAAGGACTGGTCGCTGTGATTTTGTTGTGTAATTTTGTTAATAATTGTTTCCTCTTTTAACTTCCTCAAAAGTAATGTTTCAAATATAGTATATTTTCATTGGTTTTTATTTGTTTGATAAATGTATTATTGTGACAATTAGAACTTTTTATTATCTCAATATCTAGACATACATAAAACATCTACTATGAAATAGTTAGAAAACCAAAATTAAAAATTGTACCCTTGATAACAAACTTATTTGACACATTTTTTTAAAATTGATATACAACACCACTTCATTAATTCTCGTTTTTAAACTTAGTTTTGCAACAAAGTCTTTTGTAATATTGTCATTACCACAACAAATATATCCTGCTGTCGTAAAAAAACCGTGCCACTTTGCTCATTATGTTTTTGTATTGTTTTTTTATTGAACTATTCAAAATGTATATTTCAAAGAAAAAACAATTCAATCAACTGATTTAACATTAATTGTGTATTAGAAAAACATTGAAACTCAATATAAAATGCAATTTCTTTTTCCTACTTTCTTATTCGCTCTCGCAGCTTTAGCAATTCCGATTATCATTCACTTGTTTCATTTTCGCCGTTTCCGAACGGTCTATTTTACCAATGTTCGCTTCCTACGCGAAGTGAAAGAAGAAACTTCTAATCGTCGAAAACTCCGTGATTTTCTCGTGCTGTTGATACGTTGTTTAGCCGTTGCAATGCTCGTTTTGGCATTTGCACAACCTTTTTTGCCCCGAAATACTGAGGGGGTCAAAAAAGGAGAGCAAGCGGTCTCTATTTATTTAGACAACTCTTTTTCTATGAATGCCCTTTCGAAAGATCTCTCGCTCTTAGAAAAAGCCAAGCAAAAAGCGCTTGAAATTGTCCAGGCTTATGCCAATAATGATAAATTTCAAATCTTAACCAACGATTTTGAAGGACGCCACCAAAGGCTCGTCTCCAAAGAAGAGGCTATTAGTTTTATTGATGAAGTCAAAACGACCCCCTCAGTACAAGAGCTTTCAAAGGTGTTAACACGCCAACAGCAAGCCCTAAATTCGAGCACTGCACTGAACAAAACAGTATTCATTTTATCTGATTTTCAGAAAAACGTGACAGATATTCCCAATTTTAAAGACACAACTTTAGACATAAATCTCGTTCCGCTCACCGCTGTTCAAGAAAAAAACATCGCTATTGACTCCGCTTGGTTTGAATCACCCATGCAAATGATGGGGCAAACGAATCCGTTGATTGTTCGAGTAACAAATTATACAAGCGAAAATGCCGAAAATGTTAAGCTGAGTTTGAAACTCGACGGACAAGACAAACCTGTTGGTCTGCTCAATATCAAAGCACATTCGAGTATTGCAGACACCGTAAATATCACTATTTTGCGTACAGGTTGGCACGAAGCTGATTTGGCTATCACCGATTTTCCTGTTCAGTTCGATGACCATTTATTTTTCACATTCAATGTACCGCCTCAAATCAATGTTTTAGTCATCAGTGATGGTAGCGGTAATCGTTTTTTAGAATCAGCCATGGCAGGTGTTCGCTCCTTTAAAGTAGCCAATCAGTCAAGCGGCAATGTTCAATATTCTCAATTTCCGCAATATCAAATGGTGGTTTTGAGCAATTTAGTCTCCGTTTCGTCTGGACTTGCGGCTGAATTGACTCAATATATCAAAAATGGCGGCAATGTTGTCACCTTTCCTGCCCTCTCAATAGATTTGACTTCTTACACCAATTTTTTCAATACAACACAAGCGAATAACTTAAGTGGCTTTGAAAATACACCACGCGAAGTCGCCACAGTCAACCTCGACGAGTTCATTTTCAAAGACGTTTTCACAAATACTAATGTCAACATGAAATTGCCTTCCACAACGGGTAATTATAGATTGACAAACAGAAACGGTGAAAATATTTTGACTTATCGTGACGGTTCGAGTTTTGTTACAAAAAACCGAATAGGACAAGGCAACATATATATATGTGCCGCACCACTCGATGATAAGGTTTCGACCCTCCCCCGTTCAGGCGAAATTTTTGTTCCAATGCTCTACAAAATGGCGATTTCGTCTGCCAAAGAATGGAAAATTGGCTATACAATCGGCAAAGACGATTATCTTGAAGCCGACTCAAAAGGCATCATTGGCGAAAAAGCCTACAAAATGAAAGGTTCAAAAGAAGAGTTTATTCCCGAACAGCGCATTGTGGCAGGCAAAGCGATATTAGGTGTAAAAGAAGGCATCAAAGAGGCGGGTTTTTACGACCTATTCACCCGTCCAGATTCTGTTTTATATAAATTCGGCTTCAATTTCGACCGCCGTGAATCCGTTTTGGATTATTATGATGTCAAAAGCCTCAAAACGTATGAGCGCAAAAATCTCAAAGTTTTTGATGAAACTATAGAAGCCAATTTCACCTCAATTGTCGGTGAACGCAATCAAGGCGTTTCACTTTGGCGTTGGTGCCTCATTTTCGCATTAGGTTTTTTAGCTATTGAGACTGTAGTCTTACGTTTCTGGAAAGTCTAAAAGCCCTGAAAGGTCGTAATGTGATAGCATAGGGTAACGCCCTATGAAATGTAATAGAAATGAATAGCATAAAACGCCCATAAAATATAATTTACAATTTTTTCAACCCCAAAACGTCAAAATACTGAGGGGGTGCATTTTACAACCCACTCTATCCATTATCCATTATAAACTATTCACTATCCATTAGATAAAATGTTAGAAGTCAATAACTTAACAAAAACATATCGAAGTGGTGGCAAAGAGCTAACCGTCTTACACGAAGTCAGTTTCAAAATAAGCGAAGGCGATTCGTTTGCCATCGTCGGTCCGTCGGGTTCAGGCAAAACAACTTTACTCGGCTTGTGTGCAGGGCTTGATAGAGCTTCTTCGGGTTCGGTTTCGCTCAACGGCATTGCGCTCGACAATATGAATGAAGACGAACGGGCTGCCATCCGTAACCAATACGTTGGCTTTGTTTTCCAAAACTTTCAACTCATACCGACATTGACTGCCCTCGAAAATGTCATGGTGCCACTTGAATTAAGGGGTGACTCTGGTGCAGAAAAAAAGGCAATGAATCTCTTAGAAAAAGTAGGACTTGCTGACCGTCACGACCATTATCCATCGCAACTATCAGGAGGTGAACAACAACGCATCGCCATTGCCCGCGCTTTTTCAAACAGTCCAAAAATTCTTTTTGCCGATGAACCAACGGGCAATCTTGATGCTGATACACGGGAAACGGTTGAAAACCTTTTATTTGAACTCAATCGCGCAGCAGGAACAACCCTCGTTTTAGTCACCCACGACTTAGATTTAGCAGCAAAAACCAATCATATTTTGAAGCTAAAAGGAGG
>JAYTMI010000367.1:0-1574 GCA_043728625.1 Saprospiraceae bacterium
AGGTTTTTCTATTTTAACAACTTCAGGTACAACGGTTTTAGGTTTATTAAACAACCATAAAGCAGCCGTTATGAGTAAAGTCACACTTGCTGCCGTCGCCAAACCATAATAGAATCGGCGGTTAACAAATACACCTAAAAAAGGGCTTTTTTCGACCTCTTTTACTGAGGGGGGAGATGCGGTTTCTGTATCCCAAGTTGCCATTTTGCCGCGCAAATCATTTTCCACAAGCACTTCCATCGCATCCCATTCAAAACGGTGCATATTCACCATTTCGGCTAATTTTGGATTATTGGACATGTCTTCTTCAAATTTCTTTGTTTCTTCAAGGCTCAATGTGCCATTTAGATAGGATTCTATCCTATCATATAATGTATAATCGTCCATTTTCTTTATTTTTTATGAGTTTGGTTGTTATGTGTTTAAAATGCTTAGGTATTCAGCATGACCTGTTAAATAAGCTTTGAATTTCTTTCGACATTCATAAGCGTTTTTCTTAGCTAATTCGGGACTGCTCAATCCGAGTTCAGAAGCGATTTCATCCATCGAGTAGGACAGTTTATAGAGCTTTAATATTGTTTTACAACGGTCGCCAATTTTTGACAATATTTCGTCAATGAGGTCTCGTTTTTCATTTTCAATGACTCTTGCCTCTACACTTTCTGTGGGTTTATCATAAAATTCAGGTTTTAATTCGACATCTCTCCCAAATTTTCGTTTATTAGACACCCATCGCCATTTGGCAATTCCGATAAAATAGGTTGACCAAGAGCTTTGCCCTTGAAAATTACCTTCTCTGATTTGGCGGTCAAATAAGATTAAAGTATCTTGAAAAACATCTTCACCATCTTGAATATTACCCCCATGTGTTGTCACATAAGCCAAAATTGACCGCTTTAACTTAGTTTCTTGGTAAATTTGTCTCAAAGCCCTGTCGCGGTATACGCCACCTTGCTTAAAAGCTGCGAGGAGTTCAGCATCACTGAAAGTCTTGTCTGTCATTTAGTAGTGCAGTTTTGTGTAAAAAGGTGACTAATGGAGTGGAAGAAAAGACAAAAATAAAATTTTCTTGCATTATTTAACGGATTTAGCATAAATTCAACGCTTTTGTTTTGTTGCTAAATCGTTTTCTGTTTTTACCAAAATTTTTATCTTTGTGTGGAAATCGTTCATATTAAACTATTAAACAAACCTAAAACCAAGTTTAAAACGTACACAATGAGAAACGAAACGCCTCCTTTCACGATAAATCAATACGAAATAGCCCCCCTCAGTATGCCCATCACTTCTTGGGCTGAAGAAGACCGCCCGCGCGAAAAAATGTTGCTCAAAGGCAAGTCAGCGCTCACGGATGCAGAACTCGTCGCTATTCTCATTGGCTCAGGCACAGTCGGTATGGATGCCATTGGGCTGGCTGAACAAATTCTCAAGTCTGTTGATAGCAATCTGTCCGAATTAGGTCGTCGGTCGCTCAAAGATTTGATGAAATTTAAAGGTATTGGCGAAGCGAAAGCCATTACAATAGCGGCAGCTTTGGAAATTGGTCGGCGGCGACAATTCAGCGACATGATGCA
>JAYTMI010000368.1:0-1945 GCA_043728625.1 Saprospiraceae bacterium
TCACCAACAGTCAATTGTTCGGAAGGAATTTCTTCTGTTTTGCCTTCTCGAATAACTTTTGACAATATCACATCCATTTCCTTTAAAGCGTTCATGGAACTACGCGCTTGCAACTCCATCGAAAAACCTATTATGGCATTGAGTAAAATAACTACGCCAATGGCAATTGCTTCAATATAATCTTGAAAATAGACCGAAACACCTGTGCCAACAAGCAATAAATAAACAATGGGACTATTGAATTGCTGAATAATCATCAACCAAATAGGCTTTGGTTTTTGGGCTTGATAGACATTCAAACCAAACTCTTTAGATCGTTTTGCAACTTCCGATTGACTAATACCCGCAACGGCATCCGTTTGAAACACTTGCAATACGTCCTCTACTGACAGTGTATGAGGATTTTCAATAGGGTATTTTATCTCCATTTATCGTTTCAGTTAATACTAAGTAATAATTTTAAAATCATTGCCCAATCGGTTATGATTCATAACGAGATGCAAGATATTTTACAAAATAAGGAATTTTTATGACTAAAATCATTTTCTATTTTCTTTATTTTATGCAAATCTATGTTTATCTCAACCAGAAATACCCCCTCAGTATAAAAGCCAGTTTTTTAAAAAACGCTTGAATAGACGACTTTTTTTCAATTAATTGTATATTTGTTTTTATTTAAATTAACTTACGAAATCACTATTTCCATTAGAATCTTTAATTTTTAAACGGACTTTAAAATGACTAAAAGAAAACGAATTTCCAGAAGAAAAAAGAAAAAAATGAAAGAAGATAAACCAATCGAAGACAATTTACCGGTACCGATGCCTGAAATGAGTGCATCGAGAGGTATCGAGGACGCACCCAAAGTCAGTTTTGCAAAAGCATCTCCAAACCAAAACTATGCTGGTATTCTCATTGCCAATGAAAAAAGAAAAGACGATAAAGGCACTTTGGGCGGCGTTTTGGTGTCCGACAAAGGCGTTCATTATGGCGTTACGTGCTTTCATGTGGTCAAACAGAACAATCAAAATTTCAATACCCTTTTGCCCGAAGAATCCGTCGTTGTGATTTCTGAAAAAGGCGATAAAATTGGTATTTTTAATGCAGAAACAGCCTTTATCAACAGCAAATTAGATATTGCATTGATAGAATTGACCGATAAATTCAACAATGAAAAAATAGGTTCGCCGACAAAATTTGTGGATATTATTGACCTTCAAATAGGCACAGAGGTCTATTTTGTAAATGATAGAATCAAAAAGAAAGCCAGTGGTGTTATCCGAAAAGTGAATCAAAAAGGCAATTGGCGATTGGGCAAATACGAAAATACGATTTTTGTTTCAACTGTTTTAGACGACGAAATGTGTGAGCGCATATCCGATGAAGGCGATAGTGGTTCGTGGTTGTTGCGCGTATCTGACAATGCACTTGTGGGCGTTGTGTTCGCCAATAGTTTTACAAGTACGTTTGTGATGCCGATAACAGAAGTCATTGATGCCTTTAAAAAGAAAAACATTACACTCACTTTAAACATACTACCATGATTAAGAACATCCTCTTTTTCAGTTTTTTCCTATTAAGTACCTTTAGAATAGTCGCGCAACAACCGCCCGTTGTGCCTATTTATAATGCTTCCCTTAAATTGACGGATTCGATAAAGGTTTATCTCAAAATTAAAGAACCGACGGGTGCGCAACAACTAAGGATGTATGAAAATTTAGGTAATTACCTGCTCGAAACCAATCAATTAAAGACAATTAGTTCGACCATAGATATTCAAAGAGCCTTTAAGGACAATAAATTTATCAAGGAAACCCTCAAAGAAAATAACTTTTGGGAATATGCCGAACCCATCAGTATGTTCAGTGGCGATAGAGGCATTGAGTCGGGAGGTAAAAAGTCTTTTTTGTCCAAAGTTGGCAATTTAAACGCCACTATTTATGCA
>JAYTMI010000369.1:0-4824 GCA_043728625.1 Saprospiraceae bacterium
CGTCCGTCTGCACGTGGGCGTAAAGTTTTTGGTGCATTGGTGCCATTCGATAGCCTTTGGCGGACAGGGGCTAATGATTGCACTCAAATCAAATTGAAAGAAGAGGTGGTCATTGGCGGCAAAATAATTGCGGCAGGTAAATACTCTCTTTTCAGCATTCCAACTGCCACTGATTGGACAATTATCCTCAATTCTGAAACATCTGGTCATGGCACAAGTGCATACAAAACCGAGAATGACGTGCATCGTTTCAAAGTAAAATCGGAAAAAAGTGACCGTTTTTATGAAACTTTTACCATCGAAATCAATGATTTTGATGCCAAAGGCGATGCTTCTTTGAATTTGATGTGGGAAAATACAATAGTGAAAATTCCTTTGAAAAATGAGATGGACGCGATTGCTGCAACGACTGATGCCAAACCTAAAATGGACGCTCACGCTGGACATGATATGTCTAAAATGAACAAAATGGAGGCTGAAAAAACGGCTGATGCCAAGCCTAAAACGGACGCTCACGCTGGACACGACATGTCTAAAATGAACAAAATGGAAGGCGAAAAAACGGCTGAAACTAAGCCTAAAACGGACGCTCATGCTGGACATGATATGTCTAAAATGAAAAATACTGAGGGGGTATCTGAAACGGGTATAAAAGCTCAATTTGCGCCTGTTTTAGCCGCATATTATGGTTTAAAAGATGCTTTGGTGGCTGATAATGGAAAAGTAGCGGCTGAAAATGGTAAAGCGATGAAAATGGCTTTGCGTAAATTGGATACAAAAACTTGGACAGCTAAAGAGCGCAATGCTTACGATGAAGTAGCCAAAAAATTGGATACTGATGCTGAGCATATCGGCGACAATGCAGGGAAAATTGACCACCAACGGGAGCACTTTGTCACCTTGTCTAACAATCTTACGACTTTAACTAAGGCATTGAAAATAAATGGCGAACCTGCTTATTTGCAGTTTTGCCCAATGGCAAATGGCGGCAAGGGGGCATATTGGTTGAGTAAGGAAAATAAGGTTAAAAACCCCTATTACGGTAAGTCTATGTTGACGTGTGGGAGTGTGAAAGAGACTTTGAAATAATCGTTTAAAAATTAAGTTCTTCTTGATGCACTAACCTGCATCATGTATCATACTAATCTCGGTCATTATTTATCTTTAAAAAGAGGGCGTACTTTGTATAGCAATAAATTTCAAAATTAATGATAAATGCCTATGCAATTTGTATAGGTATTTATTATTTTTTTCAATCAATTTTAAAATTTCATAAAATGAAAAAATTATCAATTGTTATTCTGTTCGTCATGGGGTTTATTAGTCAAAACCTTTTTGCCCAAACCGTCAATTCCAAAGGGCGTGTTATTGACTCAAAAGGAGATGTCTATATTAATGGCACTAAACTGGGTTCCGTTACAATGGATAGCATCGTTAAAAATGCCAATGGTAAGCCAATGGCTTTTCTCGGACAGGGCGGTATTTTAGTGAATTCCAAAGGAAAAACGCTTGGCAGAATGGGGAAAGATGGCAAAACGTATTACAATGCTGACGGTACGGTCGTTTACAGATTCAAAGATGATACGGATTCCGAAACGTGCAAAATTTTAGATGCCAACGGCAACGAAATTGGGGATGTTCACCAAAATTACAAAGCTATGGCTTGTACTTTACATTGTTTTTCAAATGGAATGGATGCTAAAACTCATCGGAAAAGTAAGAAAATTAGTAATACCACTCCTGAATACAGTAATGACCTTGTATGCGGTATGAAAGTAAATAAATCAGAGGCTTATACTTATAAATACAAAGATGTGGAGTATTTTTTTGATACGAAAGATTGCAAAACAGCATTTAAAATGAATCCTGAAAAGTTTATAAAAAACTAATAGGAAATAAGAATGTGTGAATCATGTAAGTCTTTACCAAGATTTTGTAACTTTTAGGGTTGTAAAGCACGGATATTTACATTGTGAAAATTCTTTCACTATTCAAAATGCAATTAAAAATTGCAATTAAACAATTAAAAAAATGAAAAAGATTAAAATTTTCTTATTTTCCATTGCAGCATTGATGTTTTTCACACAATGCAACAATCCTGCACCGAGTACGACTTTACAACAAGCCGACACACGCGGAAAAACCATTTCAGCCTTGATGAACAACGATGCTTATATGAAGGAAGTGATGGATTCGATGAAGACAAAACATGGTGGTGCTATGTCTATGGATATGCCAATGGACGAAAACATGATGAACAAAATGATGAATATGTGTAAAACCGACCCCGCTATGGGCAAAATGATGATGGACAAAACAATGGCGATGTGCGACGCCGACTCTTCTATGTGCAAAATGATGATGACTTCCATGAAATCACATCCCAATGTGATGAAGGCAATGAAAGGGATGGACGACATGAAAGGCATGAAGATGGACAAAAAGAAGTAAAACAACGATAAAATGATAACTAAATCAAAAAGCATTCTCATTCATTCAACGCCTGCAAAAGTATTTGCACAGCTGGATGATTTTTCCAAAACAGGTATGCACATGACCGAGAGTTCCATGATGATGATGGGCAGTAAATTGAAGCTGCAACAACTTTCAACGAATGATACAACAGGTGTTGGTGCAAGCTATCGTTGGTATGGAAAGATGATGGGCATGACTATGGATTTTAGTGAAACAGTTACAAAATGGGAACAAAATATACTAAAAGAATGGGAAACTGTTGGTGAAGCAAAGATTATTATCATGTCTTGGTATCGTATGTGGTTTGAAATCTCGCCAACTGAAAACGGCACTCTTGCTAAAATTTCAATCAGCTATCTACCGCCAAAAGAATGGTATTATAAAATCCTTTCTTTCTTTTTTGCTACATGGTATTGTAACTGGTGTTTAAACAATATGTTGAATGATACTAAAAAAAGTCTTGAGTAAATGATAAAACTCAAACCCTATTCAGCGTCTATACTTGCATTTGGCGGATTTCTGCTTTTGGCAATGGGTGTTTATTTTATTTTTATTCGCCCGCCTTTATTGCCTGAAGACCTACGGTATATGAAAATAACTTTGCCAATGGCGCAAGACAACATGCAAGGTTTGCAGATGTGGTTGAGAAAAGTATTTTGGGTGATGGGCTGTTACATTTTCACAACGGGATTGTTGACTATTTTTATTGCCTTCACCTCATTTCGTACACGTACACGCGGAGCTTATGGTATTGTTGCCCTTTCTGGCATCAGTTCAATAGGTGCTATGACAGTTGTAAACTTTATGATTGGTTCAGATTTCAAATGGATTTTGTTAATTTTTATACTGCCGTGGATAATAGCATTAATCCTTTATCGCTTGCACAGATGAGTGCGTAGTAAAAAATAAATGAATGATAACAGTTAAGAAAGAAGGTATTCTCTTACAGAAAACCACGCTCGGTTTTGAAAATGCAGGGGTTTTAAATCCTGCGGTGATAAGCGAAGGCGGTTTTACGCACCTTTTTTACAGGGCAGTGAGCAAAGAAAATCGCTCAAGCATTGGCTATTGCAAATTGAAAAGCCCTTTTGTGATTGAAGAGCGTTATGAGCTTCCTGTGCTTTTTCCACAATTTGACTATGAATCGCACGGCGTAGAAGACCCCCGTATTACAAAGATTGAAGACCTATTTTATCTCACTTACACGGCTTATGACGGCATAAATGCGGCGGGGGCATTAGCGGTATCAAAAGATTTACAGCATTTCGATAAGAAGGGATTAATAGTTCCGCAGATTTCTTACGATGAGTTTAGTCGTTTAGCCGCCTGTAAATGTATCATTCATGCAAAATATCTTCGCTATAATGAACGAGAGCGTGCTGTTGAAAAAGACGGTAAAAAAGTATTGGTTTGGGATAAAAATGTCCTTTTTTTTCCAAGAAGAATAAACGGTAAATTGCACTTTCTGCACCGCATAAAGCCCGATATTCAAATCGTTGCAGTCAATAATTTAGAGGAACTCAATACGGAATTTTGGCAACGCTATTTCCTTGATTTTAATGCCCACATAGTGCTTTCACCAAAATACGACCACGAAGTCAGTTATATAGGTGGCGGCTGTCCGCCGATAGAAACAGAAAACGGCTGGTTAATAATTTATCATGCCGTTCATGATACCATAGAAGGGTATGTTTATTCAGCTTGTGCGGCATTACTTGATTTGGAAAATCCACAAAAAGAAATTGCCCGATTACCCTATCCTTTGTTTAAACCCGAACAAGCGTGGGAATTGCAAGGAGAAGTCAATAATGTGTGTTTCCCGACTGGAACCACTTTGGTTGAAGACACGCTGTACATTTATTATGGTGCAGCCGATGAACTTATTGCGTATGCTTCCGTCAGCATGTCTGCATTGTTAAAAGAGTTAATGATTAATACAAAAGAAGAAGTGAAAGCAAGTTGTTGTGAAATACCTTAAATAGTCTGGTGATGTTTAAAAAAGTGAAAAAAGTAGGCGAATACTGAGGGGGGTCGAAATGAAATCCTCTTACAATCATTCAATTAAAAAAACAATGGAAAACATTCACAATGATTTTAATTTTCATGCAACAACCGTTGAAGAAGCGGTTGTTGCGCTTAATAGTGATGTTTTGCAAGGCTTGACGACAAATCAAGTGAAAGAACGGCTTGAACAATTTGGCTTGAACACCATTACCGAAGCAAAAACAATTAGTGCGTTTCAGATACTCATTAATCAATTCAAAAATCCGATTGTTTTTCTATTGCTTTTTGCTGCGGGCATGTCCTTTTGGTTCAAAGAATGGTTGGATGGGAGTGCCATTTTATTTG
>JAYTMI010000370.1:0-2542 GCA_043728625.1 Saprospiraceae bacterium
CAGCCTTTGGAATCTCTATAATTTCTTCTAATTTCTTAGGTATGACACCTTTGACAACTTTGAAAAACTTAGTCTCTTTCATGTTCGTTGTAACAAAAAAATCAGCTCCCGCCCATGACGCATAGTTGTAACCTTGATAATAATCTTCATCTCGAATTGTAATATGTGCCGCTTTACATTCAACCACAATAATAGGGCTTAATCTTTTTTGTTTGTCTTCAATGGACTTCCAAACAACAATATCCGCTAAAGCTTTGCCTTGACCACGTTGAGAATTATTGACTTGTTCCTCTTCGCTCATTTGTTCGAGCGAAAAACCATAATGATTTACCAATTGCGCAACAAACTCTTGTCTTACCTTTTCTTCGGGCTTTAAAACAAGTTCTTTTCTGCGAATCGGCGAATAAATTTTATTTTTATCTATTTTGACTTCAAGAAGCATTTTTATTAGGTTTTAGTTCTCTTTTGCAAAGATAGAAAACAAGATGAAAGATTCTTACTATTTTTAATCACCCCAAATGAACCTTTTCTATGTATTTTACAAAAATCTTGTCTATCTCCAAAATATTCAACTCAAAAAACCCATTATTCTTTATCCGCATTTCCGTCACAAATTCCCACCTTCAACTTTCACACCACAACAAGCCCCCCTCAGTATATTCTACCAAAACAGCCCCCAACAGCCTCGGAGCGGACAAATCCACCCTTTTTCTCCTAAAACCCAGTTTTTGCGCGCGTGTCAGCACCTCTTGATGCAATGCAAGTGCCATTTCACTGAATGAACCTGCCTTTTTACTGAGTGGAATTGGCTTTTTGCTGAATGAACCTGCCTTTTTACTGAGTGGAATTGCCATTTCACTGAATGAACCTGCCATTTCACTGAATGAACCTGCCTTTTTACTGAGTGGAATTGCCTTTTTGCTGAATGAACCTGCCTTTTCACTGAGTGAAACTGTCTTTTTACTGAATGGAATTGCCTTTTCACTGAGTGGAATTGGCTTTTTGCTGAATGAACCTGCCTTTTTACTGAGTGAAACTGCCTTTTTACTGAATAGAATTGCCTTTTTGCTGAATAGAATTGCCTTTTTACTGAGTGGAATTGCCTTTTTACTGAATGGAATTGGCTTTTTACTGAATGGAATTGCCCCTAAATTAAGGTAAACCAAGCGTAGAGAGTAGAGATAAGTAATACTACTTAATTCTACTTTGGCACTTTAGAATTTGTTATAGGGCTACGCCCCGATTTTGATATTGTACATACTAAAAGGCTACCAACGTTTTGCACCTCTGGTGCATGGAACAAGCATCGTAATTGCACCAGAGGTGCTTAACGTTGGTAGAAAATGGCTATAAAAGCATATTCGTCGGAGCGTAGCTCCATAACTTTTCTATAGTGCCAAAGTAGTATTAATCACTTGATTGTATTTCCCCTCAAAATATTAATATGTCACGATTGTTGACAAATCGTCGGTTTCTTTAAAATATAAAATAGATAGATTGACTTCATTAATTAACTGTTGTAGGATGATTATAGACATAAGAGAATGGGTTCAAGCACTGTTTTGTCTATTTAAACACGCTACAATATTCTATCATCAACATAAACGATAAATTTAATGAGCTGTATCAATTGCACGATTATTAAACAGACGAAACAAGACGAACTAAAGACGTTCGCCGATTTGATTTATGACAATATGAACGGCAAGACCGTTTATGCGCCCTTCCAACCCGCTGTAACGGCTATGATGGAAGGGGCTGAAATCTTCCAAGCAGCACTTATCAAAAGTAAGGGCAAGGCAACTGAAGCGATAGAAGCTAAAAACGTCGCTAAAGAGGCATTGAACAGCCTGTTGATTCGCATTGCTAAATTGATGGATGCCGAGTGGACGACCGACGCGCAAGACAAATTGAAAACAGATGCGGGTTTTAAGCTCAACAAAAAACCTGAACGTCAAAATGACCCTGTTACCTTCGTCTTGCCGCCTACCAATTTAAGGGTTTATAATGATATCCGCCGCACCGTCATCATCGCAGAATGGGACAAAGCGGCAAACGCTGTTACCACTGCCTTTGAGACTCAACTCAACGATGGCGAATGGCAAAATGGTTTGTACAACGAGGGCAAAAAAATGGAATTGACTTTTCCTTTCGGTTCTAAATTGGTCATCCGTGCCAAAACCATTGGACCCAATTCTTTGAAGAGTGATTCTATTCAATCTGAGGAAATGATGGTATCTTAGGTAATCGTGAATGTATTAATGGTGAATGGCGAATGGTGATTTGATAGGATAGCACCTATCTGCGCTTCAAGCCTTGGTCAATCTTTAGAATTTTAAAACTTAAATTTATGACTGTTTTCACTGTATCTAAAAAGTGCTTATCACCTTGTTTGTGATAAGCACTTTTTAGTAAATAAGTTTTTTGAAAAATCCAGAAGAAATATGTCGGTTAATCATTTGATGTCAAAACATCATACAACGTCACCGCCGTTTTGTCCCAACTAAACTTTTCCCTTTGAATACGTCCCTTTTCTATTAAA
>JAYTMI010000371.1:0-2213 GCA_043728625.1 Saprospiraceae bacterium
TAATTATTTTATAAATTAAAAAACTATGAAAAATAGGAAATTATTCACTTCAAATGAATTAAGGATTCTTCCGATTGGGTTTCAATTTTTTAAATTTGGAAAAGAAACGATTCTCCAAAAAAATGAGGAATCTCATAAAATTATAACAATTAAGACATACAATTCCAATGCTTATCGAACATTCAATCATTATAAACCACTTAGCAAAATAATAAAAACGTAATTATGAAAACTGGAAGCAAACCATTCAGATTATTCACTTGTTGCTTTCCTGTTTTAGGAATAGAACGTTCTGTTATATGTGATGTACAAAGAGAAACGCACATGTTTATTCCATCTGCTCTTTCTGAAATACTCAATAAACACGATGGTAAAACTATTGATGATGTTAAAAAAGCATATAATAATGAGTACGACATTATTATTGATGAATATTTTGAAATATTAGAACGCGAAGAATACATTTTTTTCACAGACACCCCTCAATATTTCCCTAAAATGGACTTGCGTTGGGAAGAGCCTTTTAAAATCACAAATGCCATTATTGATATAGGCGTACTTTCAGAAATCTTAAACTGGGCAGCAATTATTCAGGAATTTGAAGAATTAGGGAGTAAACACATCCAAATTCGTAGTTTTTCGGATAAGCCACTATTGTTTTTTGAAGATATTTTGGAAAAATGTGAAAACAAGCGAATTGTTTCGGTAGAGTTGATAATTAAATATCAAACAGATTTTGACAAACGGCTTTTGTTTGATTTTTGTAATAAATATCCACGTGTCTTTGCGATTTATGCTCATTCTGCCCCAACGACGGAAGCATTACATATTTCAGAACAAGGTATGGGGCATATTTTTTACACAATAGATGAAATCACTTCATCAAATCATTGTGGTATTATTTCGCCCAATTATTTTACAATCAATATCAAAACCTTCACCGAAGCCCAAAAACACAACACTTGTTTAAACCGTAAAATCAGCATAGATACTGAGGGGTATATCCGCAATTGCCCAAGCATGAAAGAACATTATGGCAATATCAAAGATACCACGCTGCAAGAAGCCTTACAGCATCCCGATTTTAAAAAATATTGGTTTGTTAATAAAGACCAAATCAGTGTGTGCAAAGATTGTGAGTTCCGATATATCTGCACCGATTGCCGTGCATATATCGAAAATCCAGATGATATGTATTCTAAACCTTTGAAATGTGGTTACAATCCCTACACTTGCGAATGGGAAGAATGGAGTACAAATCCATTAAAGCAAAAAGCGATTGACTATTACGGTATGCGGGAAATGGTTTCAAAAACAGAGCCCTTATCGTAACATCTGTTTTTTCATACATAGTTTTAAGCGAGTGGTTATTGATTTTTGAAAAAAAATGAATGACCTTTTCTTATTTTACATACTCAAAACCAAACCTTCATGCCAAATTTAATCACCAACCCAAACGACATCCACCTCTCCGAGCGCGAAGAAACCCTTTATTTACTCGGCAATCCACCCTCATGGATGACGCAGTATGGTATCATCGTTGTCGCCATATTTTTCAGTATTTTGTTGACTTTAAGTTACCTCATTGAATATCCCGACATCGTTACGTGTCGGGTCGTGTTGACTACAGAAAACCCGCCTATACGCATCATGGCACAATCCAGCAATCGCATTTCTGCTTTTTTTGTCCATGAAAATCAATCGGTTACTGAGGGGTCACTCTTAGCGGTTTTAGAAAATACTGCCGATTGGCAAGATGTGTTACGCTTAGAAACACTGTTGAAAAAGTATGAATCAGGCAGCGATATGAATATCGCACTACCCAACGGCTTGAAAATGGGCAGTTTGCAAGCCGTTTACTCGACATTGATGCAAAATGCTAAAGATTACGACTATTTTATCCATAAGAATGGCGTGGCAACTAAAATCACGCATTTGCAAAACCAAATCGAAGGACTGCGTGCGATGAATCAAAACCTCGTGAAACAAAAAGACATACAGACCAAAGAATTTGCCCTCGCAGAACGTGATTTTAACCGACAAAAACAACTCCATACTGAGGGGGTGATTTCGGATATGGATTTTGAAAAGGCGGAAACGCAACTCCTACAACAACGCCGCCAAATAGAAACCACCGAAGCGACATTTATCAACAACGATATGCAAATACGGCAAATCGAAAGCCAAATCAGCGACCTTTCACAAGCCAAAAG
>JAYTMI010000372.1:0-17563 GCA_043728625.1 Saprospiraceae bacterium
CACATCTATTCGTTTCACTTTGACCCCGGTGTCTATAATGAAAAAGCGGTTTGGACACTCCTAAAAGAGACCCCCTCAGTATCTGCGGTGCAATTCAATTATATTGTTGATAATAGGCGCACACCCAACGACCCGCAGTTTTCTCAACAATGGTCTTTGGCAAAAATTAACGCTCCCTCAGTATGGGACAAAACGACAGGCGGGACAACGGCTTGTGGCGATACCATCGTCGTTGCTGTGCTTGAACGCGGCTTCAATGACAGACCTGCCGACGATTTGCAAGCCAATATTTGGCTCAATAAAGACGAAATTCCGAACAATAATATAGACGACGACGGCGACGGTTATGTTGACGACTATCGAGGCGTGGCATTTGCAGGTGGAAAAGACAACCATGCGGCTTTGGTTTCGGGTGTAACAGATCTGGATATTAGGCATGGTGTCAGCGTAGCGGGTGTTATCGGGGCGGCTGGTAACAATGCAAAATTGCTTACAGGTGTCAATTGGCAAGTCAAATTAATGTTGGTGAGTGGTGTGACAAACGTATCGGCTATCATTCAAGCCTATAATTTTGTTTTAACAAAACACAAGTTGTACAAAAGTACGAATGGTAAAAAAGGAGCTTTTGTACCTGTGACCAATTTTTCAGGCGGTTTTTCTAATTCAAGTCCTTCGCAAAACCCTTTGTTATGTGCTGTTTACGATTCGTTGGGCAAATACGGCATTTTGAATTTCGTAGCCGTTGCGAATGATGATAATGATGTTGAAAAAATAGGCGATATGCCGACACTTTGCGCCAAAGAAAGTATGATGGCAGTGACGGCATCAAACAAAGAGGACAGTCGGGCGGGTTATGCCTATGGTAAGAAATATGTTCATCTCGCTGCACCCGGACATGATGTTTTGATATTATCACCTAATAATCAAACAGTTACGGATAACGGTACTTCATTTGCGTCACCACTTGCGGCGGGTGCGGCAGCTTTGTTATGGAGTATGCCCGAAGGCTTTCTTTGCCAGTTGTCAAAAACGAATCCTATTGCCGCTATGAACACTTTGAAAGGGGCGATACTGAGGGGGGTAGAAACATCTTCCGATTTGTCAACAAAAACAATTTCTGGCGGTCGGCTCAATGTTTATAACGCGTATCAACAACTGCGGCGCAGTTTTGGGCAACCGATTGGCGACTACGATATTCTGAAAATGTATCCGAGTCCAGTTGATAGGACGTTGAATGTGGTTTTTCAATTACCAGAAACGGTTACGGGTGATATATTGATTGTCAATGCTTTAGGTCAAAAAATGTATCAACGGAAAATAACAGATGCTGATTTGCTGGCGCAAAAAATCGTTATTCCAACGTATTTATATACGCCTGGTTTGTATTTTTTGACGTTTGCGACCAATAAATTTGAAGTAACAAAGAAGTTTGTGGTCGCAAGACCTTGAAAGTGAAAAACGAAAAGTGAAAAATACTGAGAGGGGCATTTTTCATTTTTCACAAACTAGGGTTCTCTTATAAAAACTTGACCTTTTTCTACAAATATTGCAGTGCGCTGCACCTTTAAATTTTTGTAAGAAAACCCTATTTCACAAACAAAGTGATGCTATTTTTCAGCCAAAAACTTTAACTTTACATCAAATTTTAGCATATTGAATCAATAAACTTATCCATTCCATGAACCGAAATAATACAAAAAAATGCTCTCCTTTCAAGGCTCTTGCTTTTTATAAATTGCCTTTTGCCCTTTGCTGCTTGCTTTTTGCCCTTTGTGCCTTGCCTTTTACCCTTTTTTCTCAAGAAACGAAAGGTGGCATACCCCTCAGTATTTCTGAAAAAATAGATGCGCCAGAAGCGTTTGATGTGCCTCAGCCCGATTGGGCGCGCATACGTGAGGAGGACAAAGGAGCTGTTGGCAGTTTTCGTTTTGCTGTGCCGATTGGGGTGGATTTGAATTTGCAGAATGCAGGCTCTTGGCACGACTTGCCCGATGGTAATCGTCTGTGGCAATGTCGTATTCGGTCAACGGATGCGCTGGGTTTGGCTTTGACTTTAGCTAATTTTGAATTGCCAAAAGGTGCAAAATTGTTTCTTTTAGCACCCGATGGCTCAAGTGTTTTGGGTGCTTATGATTCTGACAACAATCCAACAACCCGCACCTTTTTCATTGGTTTTGTACGTGGACAAGAAGCCATTTTAGAGTATTTTGAACCTAAAAACGTCAGCAAAAAGGCTAATTTTACGATAAAAACCGTTTATCATGCCTATAATCAGGCTATGATGGGTGGTGTTGGTTTTGGCGCATCTGTTAGTTGCAATATTAATATCAATTGCCCAACGGCTGCTAATTGGCAAGATCAAAAACGGGGTGTTGTCCGCATTCTTGTTGTGACGGCGCAAGGCACAGGTTGGTGTAGCGGCTCATTGGTCAATAACACAAAACAGGATGGTAAACCATATATTTTGAGTGCTTATCACTGTGTTGACGGTTTTACACCGGATTACAGTCAGTGGACTTTTTTCTTTAATTATGAAAGCCCAACGTGTCAAAATCCGCAATCAGAACCGATTAGTCGCTCGATACAAGGCTGTATGAGCCGCGCAAGTGCGCAAGAGACGGATTTTTTATTACTTGAACTGAATTACCGAATTACCCTTGATGTCAATGCTCAATACCTCGGTTGGAATCGGGATTCGGCAACTTTACCGACTTCTACAGTGATGATTCATCACCCGCAAGGCGATATAAAAAAATACAGCCGCGACAGCCGTCCTGCGGTTGTTTATAATTCATCCGTATCGTGGAGCAACGGGGCTGTTTCGCCATCTCGAAGCCATCTGAATGTTGTTTTTGATGAAGGGACGGCAGAACCTGGCGCTTCGGGTGCACCAGTTTTTGACCAATTGGGGCGCATTGTTGGACAGCTTCATGGCGGCGGTTTGATTGATTCGTGCCATGTCAGTTATATGCTAAGTGGTTGGTTTGCAAAGTCTTGGGATGGTAATGGCACACCTTCGACTCGGCTGAAAGACTGGCTCGACCCCCTCAGTACAGGCGTGAAAACGCTCGATGGAACGGCTGTTCCGACCACAACGATTGTCAGTGGCACGATAAAAACGTGGTGGAATGACGCTATGGCAAATCAAAAAATCAGCATCGGCAATGACTCAACGACGACCAATGCTTCGGGTGTTTACACCTTTAACTATGTGCCTTTAAATACACAATTGAGCGTCAAACTGAGTCGCACCACAAATATGGATAATGGAGTTGATGCCGTTGACATGCTTCTATTGCGCCGCAACTTATTAGGTCTCAATACGTTACGCATTGAGCAACAAATAGCAGCCGATGTTGATAGAAGTGGTGAATTAGATGCTGTCGATATGTTGTACATTCGCCGTTTTCTGTTAGGTATTATTTCAACTTTACCATCAGGCAGGTCGTGGTTTTTTTATCCTGAATCTACGATTCAAAATCCTAGCTCGCCTTATGATTTGTTCAATGTATCGTTTAATGCTGCCACATTTAATTTTAATTTTATTGGTGTTAAAATGGGAGATTTAGATGGGTCTGCCGACCCAAATCAATGATTTTTTAATCCTAAATGGCTTGTCTTATACCAGGTTATTTGAGAATTGTAAGACACTTACCCTTCTTTTTCCGTTAATTTCCTAATTTTGGCGGTATTTTAAAAAAAATTGTAATCAACGAAATCAAAATATCATACGTGTTTACATTCTTTTCACATCTTGGTAGCTATTTAATCATGCTGCGCACAGCCTTCTCGAAGCCCGAGAAATGGCGTATGTATTGGATTGAAACAGCGCGACAAATGAACGATATTGGCGTAGGTTCGGTCATTATTGTTGCATTAGTCTCTGTTTTTGTTGGGGCAGTCGCCTCGGTTCAGTTCGCTTATCAGCTCAATGGGCAGTTAGTGCCGCGTTATTATATTGGCTATATTGTTCGCGATTTATGTATCATAGAGATGTCTCCGACGGTTTCCTGTCTTGTTTTAGCGGGTAAAGTTGGCTCAAATATGGCTGCTGAAATCGGTGGTATGCGACAAAAAGAGCATATTGATGCCATGGAAGTCATGGGTGTCAATACGGCAGCTTACCTCATCATGCCGAAAATTATAGCGGCGCTTGTTATGATTCCTGTATTGGTTGCCTTGTCCGCTTTTTTAGGCATTTTAGGCGGCTATCTCGCAAGTGTACCCACAGAATTGCTGTCTCATGGCGATTATGTACGGGGTTTGCGATCGTTTTTTGCTCCCTACAACGTGTTTATTATGTTTGTAAAAGCGTTCGTCTATGCTTTTTTATTAACGTCTATTTCTTGTTATCAAGGCTATCATGTTAAAGGCGGCAGTGTCGAACTCGGTCAGGCTTCTACAAATGCTGTCGTTTATAGCGATATTGGTATCTTATTGGCAGATTATATTATTACAATTGTTCTAACAAGTTAGTTGTTGGGGATTGGTTGATTGGAGATTGGTTATTAGGGATTGGTTATTAATAACAATCCCTAATAACCAATCTCCAATCTCCAATCAACCAATCCCCAACAACCAATAACCAGCTTCTAATGATTCGAGCAGAAAATATAACCAAGTCCTTCGGCGATCAGCAAGTGCTGAAAGGCATTTCTTTAGTTTTTGAAGAAGGTAAAACCAACCTCATCATTGGGCGTTCAGGTGCGGGCAAAACTGTTTTGCTTAAATCGCTCATCGGACTTGTACAACCGACAACAGGCACAGTATGGTACGACGATGTGAACTTTACAAACCTCAGAAAAGAGGAATTGAGGGCTGTCCGCATGCAAATTGGAATGCTTTTTCAAGGTTCTGCTTTGTTTGATTCTTTGTCAGTCGAGCAAAACATCCGTTTCCCACTCGATATGTTTACCAATATGACAGGTAAAGAGAAATTGGCACGTGTCAATTATTGCCTTGAAAGGGTTAATTTGACGGGGTCAAATAAAAAATTCCCTTCAGAGCTGTCAGGCGGTATGCAAAAAAGGGTCGGTATAGCCCGCGCCATTGTTTTGAATCCAAAATACTTGTTTTGCGATGAACCGAACTCTGGACTTGACCCTAAAACGGCGATTGTGATTGACGATTTGATTCGTTCCATTACGATTGAAAATAATATCACAACCGTCATCAATACCCATGATATGAACTCTGTCATGGAAATTGGCGACAATATCTGTTTTATTCATCTCGGCGAACTCGAATGGCAAGGCAATAAATCAGAGGTTTTGGAAAGCACAAACCAAGAATTGCAGTCTTTTATTTTTGCTTCGCCGTTTCTACAGCGGTTACGGGATAGAGCTTTGGGGAGAGTGGTTTAGGTGTTTGGACAAAATATCGAAAAAATACTGAGGGGGGTATTTATGATAAAATATTGATTTTAAATAAGTTACTAAGAGTTAGTATAGAGAAAACGATAATGTAGTCATTTTGTAGGGGCGTACCCTTGCGGTCGCCCTCTACTTATAATCTTTCATTTAAGTCATCCGACCACCCACAAAATTCAAAATATCCTCGACATAATGCCGATTATTGGAAAGGCGCGGCACTTTATGTTGTCCGCCATATTTACCTTTCGCTTTGAGCCAATTGTGGAACGTACCGCGCGGGACGAGACGCAACCGCAAACGTTCCATAGCCATACTTTTGAAACGTTTGGCTTCGTAATCGGAGTTGATGCGTTGCAAATTGGAGTCTAAAAGGTTGTTAAATGTCTCTAAATCAGGCGGTTCACGCTCAAACTCAATGAGCCATTCATGTCCACCTTTACTTTTTCCTTCAAAATAAATCGGTGCAACGGTGTATTCACTCACTTGCGCACCGACAAAAGCGCAGGTCTCGGCTAAGGCTTTATCGGTATTGGACACCATCACCTCTTCGCCAAAAGCGTTGACAAACTGTTTTGTACGTCCACTTACCTTGATTTTATACGGATTAACGGACGTAAACATAACGGTATCACCAACAACATATCGCCATAAACCTGCATTTGTCGTAATAACAGGCGCGTAATGCCGCCCAACCTCAACTTCACTGAGGGGTATCGTAATCGGTCGCGCAGACTGCCATTCACTTTCGGGAATAAACTCGAAATAGATGCCATTTTGCAACAAAAGAAGCATATCATCTGCTCCTAACTGACATTGTGTGGCGAAAAAGCCTTCGGAAGCGTTATAAATTTCCCAATAAACGAAGTCTTTTTTAGGAATCAGCTCTTGAAAAGTCTCTCGATAAGGTGCGAAACTGACACCACCGTGGACATAAACCTCCAAATTAGGCCACACTTCGAGGATATTTTTTTTGCCTGTCAACTCCAAAACACGTCGCAACAAGACCACCGTCCAAGTTGGTACGCCACCAATACTACGCATATCTTCTTTGATGAGTGCCTGAGCCATACATTCTATCTTTTGTTCTGTATTCGGCATGACCGCAATATCAAGACTGGGCGCATAAATATAGCTACCTATGGCGGGCAAATGTTTGAGCATAATGGCTGAAACATCGCCAAATTGAGTAGTAGGAAATGGGGCGAAATGTTCGGTACTGCCGCCCATAACAAGCATTTTTCCTGAAAAACCTGTTGTTTCTGGGCGATTATGATAAATCAATGCGCTCAAATCCCATGTGCCTTTGAGATGACAGGTTTTTAGATTTTGAATGGTAACAGGTATAAATTTCGATTTATCGTTGGTCGTACCACTTGATTTTGAGAACCAACGTACTTGACCCGCCCACAAAACATCGCGCTCGCCTTGCATCATGCGGTTGATATAAGGTTTCAGCGATTCATAGTCTTGGATAGGCACGTTGCGGGCAAAATCTTCGGGGGTATGTATATTTTTGAAATCATGCATTTTACCCCATTCAGTCGAGCGTGCATTGTGGACGAATTGGCTCAAAAGACCCGATTGCACTTCGTGAGGGTGTGCTGAAAAGTAGCGAATACGTCGCATCCGTTTCCGCAATACGTAACGCATGATATTATTGAGCCATGTTTTTTTCATCGTGTTGTTTTCTAAGTTAGTCGAACTTTCTGAGATGAAATTACGACGAGTTTTTGGGTAAACAAACTTTTTTTTTAGGTTTTGGACGTTTGTGGATACTGAGGGAGGACTTGTTTCAATAACTTTTTTTAAATTAATGATTTAAATACTTATTTTTCAATAAATTACAAATTTAAATTTATTGTAACTTATATTTCAGCTAAACCTAACAGATGAACTATTTGATTCTCCGATAATGCCTTCTAAGGTTAGAAAACGAATGAAAAAATGGTCGTTGTATTTGAAATTTAAGAAACATAAAATACTGTACATACTTAAAATTTGTATGTACTTAAAGCATCAAAGTTCAGTTGAACGACATAAAAAAATAAGTTTTTGCCTGTAATAATTCAGTTTTTAAAAACAAAAATATAAATTTGTGATTCTACAGAAATAAAAATAACAATATTTACTCAACCAATAAAAACAGTTTCCAAATGATCACTGCTGACAATAAGCAACGAATCCTAAGTGTCGTCAATATTTTTGAAACGGGCACCCCTGATGGCGAATATGATGACATCAGCATCTTTAGCGATGGTAAAGGCAATACCCGCCAAATCACTTTTGGTCGCAGCCAAACGACTGAACAAGGCAATTTGAAGCAACTCATTCAGTCTTATATCGCCAATAAAGGGATGTTTTCTAACGATTTCAAGCCTTATGTTGATAAAATCGGCGTTACGCCACTCGTTGATGACAAGGCATTTATCGCTTTGCTCAAACGTGCCGCACAAGAAGACGACACGATGAAGACAACACAAGATGCATTTTTTGACAAAGTCTATTACCAACCAGCATTCAAGTTTTTCACGGACAATGGATTTTCATACCCCCTCAGTATGCTCGTCATCTATGACAGCTACATTCACTCTGGTAGTATTCTCGATTTTCTGCGTAAACGTTTCCCCGAATCACCGCCTGTTAGAGGTGGCGACGAAAAAGCATGGATTAAAGCATACGTCACAGCTCGTCATGAATGGTTGTCAGGCAAAGGCGAACCACTTAACAAAACAATTTACCGCACTCAAGTCTTTTTGACCGCTATTGCAGCAGGTGATTGGAATATCGGTTCGCCATTGGTGGCTAATGGTACACGTTCACGAGGTTTGGATGATGAAACGTCTGACTTAATCGAAATCATACCTGTGTGTGGCTACAACCGTTGGCATTTACGCCGCCGTTAAGAAAATGCAGATATAGACACTATGTTCGGGGAATTTTTGAAATTCCCCGAACATAAACACCTAATATATCATTTTATGAAATCCGATAAAATCCTACTCCTCGGCGACCCACGCCTGCACCTCGTTTCTCAACCTATTGAGCAAGCAGAAGTCGCTGATTTACAGCCTATTATCACAGATTTACACGACATTTTGTTTGAGTTTAAAGCCCGTTTCGCCCATTATGGTGCATTTAGGGGCATTGCCGCACCACAAATTGGCGTGATGAAACGCTTGATTTATATGTACATTGACAACCCCGTTGTGCTCATCAATCCCGTTTTAGAAAATTTAAGTAAAGAGAAAATGACCGTTTGGGACGATTGTATGTGTTTTCCAAACCTTTTGGTAAAATTAGAACGACATGAATCATGCACCATAAAATACCTCGATTTGGATTGGGAACCGCAAGTTATGCACCTTAAAGGTAGTTTGTCAGAATTGTTGCAACATGAATACGACCATTTAGATGGCATTTTGGCGACGCAGAGAGCGATTGATAGTCAATCGTTTAGGTGGCGGCGGTCGTAAAATGTATGAGCAACCGTGCTCATACGGCACAACAGGTTTCTAAATGTTTTGATGAAAGTACTGAGGGGGGTATTTTGCAAAGTTTTACCACCGAATCAAAGCAGAACCCCAAGTAAACCCACTACCAAATGCTGCCAAACAGACCAAATCACCCTTTTTAACAGCTCCTGCTTCGTAAGCTTCACACAAGGCAATAGGCACAGACGCAGCCGTTGTATTGCCATATTTTTGAATATTATTCCACACTTGGTCGTCTCGCAAACCCATTTTACGTTGTACGAATTGCGAAATACGTAAATTGGCTTGATGCGGAATGAGCATGTTAATGTCAGAAGGTGTCAAACCTATTTCATTCAAGGCTTCCATAATCACTTCTGGAAATTTTTGAACAGCCATTTTGAATACAAACTGTCCTTCCATATTTGGATATGTTTGAGCATTATCCATCATGTGTTGTGTGAGGAACATACCGCCATAAGTATCTTCGTCAGGAAAACCGAAATCTATGGATTCACCCATCTTATCAAAGTGATAACCACCGTGTGAACCAGGGTTTACATAAGCCAATTTTTCAGCATGAGTGCCGTCTGAATGTAGTTTTGTAGTCAATATACGGCTGTCGTCTTCAGAAGGTTGTACGATAACAGCGCCTGCCCCATCGCCAAAAATGACGGTCACATTGCGTCCACGAGTCGTAAAATCAAGCCCCATTGAGTGCATTTCAGCACCCACCACCAAAATATTTTTGTACATAGCCGTTTTCACAAATTGGTCGGCAATAGAGAGAGCATAAAGGAAACCTGAGCATTGATTGCGTATATCGAGCGCACCGATTTCTGTTTTGGTAATCCCCATTTCGCGTTGCAACAAAACGCCACAACCTGGGAAATAATAGTCGGGACTAAGCGTAGCAAAAATAATAAAATCCACATCTTCTTTCTGAATACCCGCCCGTTCAATGGCAATTTCAGCGGCCCGTGCGCCCATTGTGGTGGTCGTTTCCTTGTGTTTTGTGCCGTAACGACGCTCTTGAATGCCTGTGCGTTCTTGCACCCACTCATCGGTCGTTTCCATAATTTGGGTTAAATCGTTGTTTTTCACAACATTATTAGGCAAATATTTTCCAATGCCCGCTATTTTTGAATGACGCATTTTTCTTTTTAGTTTTTAAATTTGATTAGTCAAAACGAGTAAAAATACTGAGGGGTGTCCATATTTCGGAAAATTAGTTAAGTTTCTATAAATAGAAAGGATATTTCTTTACTTTTGTTTCAAATAATAAAAAAAAGTGCTTGTAAAAATTTGATTGTCAAGCATTTGCGATTTATCGAAAAAACGATTTTCCTTTTTTTCATTAAAATCTCTTGTTGCTTAGATGAAAGAATTTGCTCAAAATATAACAGAACTCGTTGCCACTAACGAAATGGACAAAGCCTTAGCGACGATGTACAATTTACTGTCTGTTGCCGGGTCAGAACTCAAAAATGATGCGGTCATACTGAGGGGTCGTTTTAGCAAACTCAACAGTGATAAACGCAAAGGCATTATCACTATTTCAGATGAAACCCTTGAATTTAGCCGCATAACAAACGGAACTCTTGAAATTTTGGATGAAATGCTTCAAAATGAAGCGAAATTTAACCCTTTTATCAACGATGTCAACGACACTCTCTCTCGTGATACGAAGGACGAAATTGCGTTCGAAGAGTCCGTTTCTCGTAAATTGTTGCCAGTTACAGTTGCTCAAAAAGAGGCTCTTTTTCGCCGCATGGCTTATATAAAAGACATAAAACACGATATTCACGCTTTATGGTTCGACGATACGCCTGATTGTGAATTGAGTGAACTGCGCCTTATTTTGGCATTAGGCATCAAACTTGACCGTGCAGTGACACCCGAACAAGCAGAAAAATTGATATATAATACGTCTTATGATTTTATAATTTCAGACATTTGGCAACAAGACAATCCCAAAGGCGGCATTCAGTTTTTTAACAATCAGATACAAAAAGGCATTCGGATTCCGACCATTTTTTATATCACAAAATATGACGAGGCGAGAGGAACACCACCTTATGCCTTTGGTATTACAAACCGCCCAAATGATTTGTTACATTTGGTCATGGACGTTATCGAAAGAAAATAACAAGTAAAAGTAGTAACCGTTTTAGCCGCTTTCCCATTAGCCGCATTTGGCATTTTGCCAAATACCATTGTTGCAGATATTGTGCATCAAAACGAAAAGCTAACAGGTAAAAACCAAGCAGGTATGTTCTACGGGGTGGCTGCTTTTATGATGAAAGTGGGTATTTCGTTGGCAAATCTCATTTTTCCTTCGCTCTTGGTTTATGGTAAAAGTGTGGAAAATCCGACAGGGGTGCGGTTGACGATTGTGGCAGCTTTGGTGTTTTGTACAGCCGGTTTTTTGGTTTTTAGGAAATACGAAGAGGTGTAATTATTGATGATGTTATGTGTCGAATACTTTTGAAGTATCCGACACATATTGTCCTTGTTTACACCCCAAATTGCGACAAATGATGGTTTAAATGCTTATAAAACATATTATTCCATTCCGTTTTTGTCAATACACCAAAAGAATGTGACTCTTTGTTATCAAATGTATTTTCACCTTGCTCTTGTGTCTTTTGAATATATTGAATCAAACGAGCTTTTTCGACCTCAAAATCCTTCTCATCTTTGATAATAAATTGAGGTGCTGTTCGACTATTGTGTTTATAAGCCGTTTCGTTGACAACGGTGTTTTTCACAAATGCTTTGAGCATCAACCGCATCAACGCATTGGGTTTCGGATGTTTATTGTCATAAATCATCTCATAAGTCACGCAACAGTGTGCCAACATTTGAGCAACGCTCATGCTGCCCCATTTCGGTTGCGTTTGAGCGTTTAGGTTATTGATTCTTTTGATAAAATCCGATGAGACTTCTGGTGTGAAAATATTAGGTAAAGCCATTATTGATTTTTTATAAAATTACACGACTAAGTTTTAGTAAAATTGGGCAAATTGAAATGGTTTATTACTTAAAGTTGAGCCTTTATCAGCCGTTTTGTCAAAGCAGCAGAACGACCATATTTTGCTTTAATATCATTAAATTTCGATTTAAACGCATCATTTTTACCCAAAAACGCAGCTAATTCTTTCAAATCAATCAATAACTTGACCGCATTATCATAGCTACTCGCAATTTGTCGATCAAGATTTTCATAGACTTTTGCCCACATTTCATCTTCTTTTTTGACCATGTTTTGTAGTTCCGTTCGGCGTTTCGCTTCGGCAGCTTCTCGTTCTGCTTTCACTCTTTGTATTATCACTTCATTTTCGGAGTCAAGGATGTCTTGAATCGTTCTTTTTGATGTGCTATACTGAGGGGGGGCACCGCTTAAAGTTTCTAAACGCTTGATTAGAAAGGTTTTAGTTTGTGGTTCATCTTGTAAAAACTTTAATAAGAAAGCTGATTTTTCAACATCTGAAAGTAAAGGAAGAGCTTTTTTGAAATCCAATTCAGGTGTTGTATTAGCGGGACTTGCCTTACCCGCAGCCGTTATCAAGTCAGGAGAAATTCTCCAAAATTCTGCAAATTCACTCAAAGCACCTGTTATCTTTTTTAATCCTGCTGGAAGCGGCGGCTCTTCAACATCGTCCTCTAAAACTTCATATTCTATTGCCATTTGAGCAAAATGCACCCATATCAAATAAAGACAACGATAATCACCATTCACAATATCCGTCCAAAGGGTGGTGATGCTGCCCAATGTATCCTCACAATCTACCCAATCATCGTACCCTTCTTCAAGGTTTTCTTCAATATTTATGACAATATATTCGCCTTGTTTTCTGATTGTTATGTTGTGTTCATAATCTCCTTCATCGTTAAAATTGTATTCATATTCTCTTAATGCGCTTAAATCTACAAGTTTTAACGGAAATTTAAACATAATCTGACGGCACCCATAATTTGTATGGTGCAGCATCATATCGAAATAATCCAACAAGCATTTTTCTGGATTTTTCTTAAAACTACCATAGTTGTAGATGTATTTTGCACCTGTTGACGTTGATTTTTGTCGGCTTGACCAAGTGTCAATTTCGTCACGTTCTGCCCGCGTTAAGATGCGGTTGACGGTTTTAAATTCGTAAAATTGATATTCACTCATAATATTTTAGTTTAAATTCAGAAAAAAATTATTTAAACCAGTTATTGACTATATCCGCCGTTTTATCCTCAAATTGACGACAAGTAAACTCATTGGTGCGCGGGTCATAATCGTATTCATCTCGCCAAAGGGCATGATTTTCAGCAAGTTCGATAATGGCATCACAAATTTCCAAGACATCAGCATCTGTCATTGTCGGGTGAATACTCATGCGAATCCAACCTGGTTTATTGGACAAATCACCGTTTGTAATTTGTTGTGTCAAAATATCTGAAACGTCTTGATTGACTTCTAACAGGTAATGCCCATAAGTGCCAGCACACGAACAACCGCCGCGTACTTGCACGCCAAATTTGTCATTCAACAATTTTACACCTAAATTATAATGCAAATTTTCGACATAGAAAGAGACAACACCCAAACGATGTTGATGTGCATCTGCTAAAACGTGTAATCCTTTTGTGTTTTTTAATTTATTGAAAATCAAAGAGATAAGATGTTCTTCACGTTTCAACATATTTTCAACACCCATTTCTTCTTTCAGTCGGACACACAAAGCCGTTTTTATGGTTTGTAAAAAAGGCGGCGTACCACCGTCTTCACGGTCTTCGATATTGTCAATAAATTCATGTGCTGCCCAAGGGTTTGTCCATTTTACAGTGCCACCTCCAGGGTTGTCTGGCACACGATTGTTGTACAAAGCAGCATTGAAAATAAGGATGCCAGCCGTGCCAGGACCACCGAGAAATTTATGTGGCGAAAAGTAAATAGCATCTAAAAAACCATCGGGATACTGAGGGGGGTGCATATCAATCGCCACATAAGGCGCAGAACACGCAAAGTCCACAAAACACAAGCCGCCCACGCGGTGCATCATCGTCGCAATGTCGTGATAAGGCGTTTGAATGCCGGTCACATTGGAGCAAGCGGTAACCGCAGCCACTTTTATCAAGCGATTTTGATATTTCCCCAATAAAAAAGCCAAATTTTCTAAGTCAACCAACCCCTCAGTATTAGGTGCAATGACCTCAACATCACATATCGTTTCGAGCCAAGACGTTTGATTAGAATGGTGTTCCATGTGCGTCACAAACACAATCGGACGGTCTTCGGCATTAATAGAAAAGCTACTCCGCAGTTTTTCTGGTATTTTCAAACCCAAAATGCGTTGAAATTTATTGATAACACCCGTCATACCAGAGCCATAACTGATGATGCAGTCCATTGTGCCAGCATTCACATGCTGCTTGATAATTTGACGTGCTTTGTGATATGCGAGCGTCATAGCCGTTCCCGTCACAGACGTTTCGGTATGCGTATTGGCAACAAAAGGACCAAATTCGTTCAATAATTTGTCTTCAATCGGGCGATAAAGCCGCCCGCTTGCTGTCCAATCGGCATAAATAATACGTTTTTTACCTGTTGGAGACTGGAAATACTGGTGTTGTCCGACAATATTTTCGCGGAATTGGGCAAAATATTCTTCAAGAACGGCTGCCTGTGCGTTGGTTTGGTGTGATTTGGTAGTGACTTTCATGGGGGTAAAATTAGTGAATTTAACGAATAAAATACCCTTATCCTAATCCCAATATTTTTAATCGTTTTTCTAAGAGTATTCTATATTTTTGCTTTAAATCATCATTTAAAAAGCAAATTTCTAACAAATTCATCCAGATTGGGCTCGTTTTTCTTATCTCACTAAAGACTTGCTCAATGCTCTTTCCAGACAATTTCAATCTGTCTTGTCCATAATAATGTATCAATAAATCGGCTGTCAATTTACGTTTTTTCCCTGACAATGGTAACGCCATCTCTTCAATATTTGCACCCCTCAGTGCAATCGTCGTATTGAGTAAATCGTAGGCAGGTGACAATTCAACTTTACCGTTGCGGGTTATCAACGAAAAGTTTTTGAGGTGTGCGTCTTCATTTCCGACTAAAAAATTGAACAAAACAAGTCGAAACAATTTGATTTTTTCAATAGTCGGAAATGAGCAAAACTGTTCTAAAACCTCTGCAACACGCTCCATTGAGGAAGCGTATTTTCTTTCCCGATTGTTATGGGTCAATTGAGCAAAATCCTCTACCGACAGTTTTTGGGTTTTCGAAAGACGGTCAAAGCGTCGGATAAAATAGGTTAAACTTTCATCTTCCGATTTAACCAAGCCCGAAACAGGTGTTTCAATACCACATGCAGCCGCCATTAGCATTGTAACAGCTTCATTTTCAGGCAATTGTAAGAAATCTCTATTTTGTGGTTTTAAAATAAAACGGCTATCTGTATCAGATAATTCAAAGCACCCTTGTCGTACATTTAGTCGTGCGCCAAGTTTAGGCTGAACGCCTTGAATACTCAATTTTTCGGCGTGTAGAATGGCTTCTCTGCGTTGTTCTTCGGCAGAAAAAGGTAGGTTTTGGAGATTTTTAAGGTTTTTTGACAATAAAGCCAACCCTTTTAAGCTGTATTGTGCATCTCCACAAGGTTCGTAAAGTATCAAGCAATGATTCATATTTCAAAAACAGTTACTGCGCCAACAAGGTCATGTCCAACGGTTACAAGTTGTGAAAAATAGTCATATCGGTCAATTTTCCTAATTTTTAACAAACCTTCCAATTGCCCGCCTTCGGGCAAAACGCCATCAAAAAATGGTGGAAATTCAGTAAAAAGGTATAAACGTTGGGTCGTCGGCATCGTCAAAGAGACAGGCGCACCGTTGTAGTCCTCATGATACTCAAATTGAAAGGCATATACTGAGGGGGGCATATCATTCTCCGTTAATATACCCCCAGGCATATCATGAACCTTAACTAATGCTTTTCTCATACGTCTCTATTTTGTTTAAATTCATTGATAAAAGGGCTTTTGAAATCCATTTGAATATTCAAAACGTCTAAAATTTTCATAACCGATTGAAAATGAACGGTTTGTTTCCCGTGTTCAATGTCATATATGACCGTCTTACCGACTTCGGCAATCGTTGCCAATTCATTTCTCGAAAGTCCTGCTTTTTTTCTGTGAAATAGTATCATTTCGCTTAAAAATAAAAAATCCATTATTTTGCCGTTTAGACGGTAAAAATAATGGATTTTTATTGTAAGACCAATATAAATATAATTTTTATTGTCAAAATTACTGTTTAAGCAGTAAAACTAAGCGGCTTGTAAAATAAATTCTGCTTCCATTTTCAGAATGCGATTCAGTTTTTTTGCCAAATCCATATTCACTTTGCGCTTGCCTGATAGCACTTCGGAAAGACGAGATTCTGCAATACCCAGCAGTTGAGCCATGTCCTTTTGTTTCAAGCGAAGGTGCATCATTTTGATTTTTAAAGCATCACTGATAGTTGTAGGTTGACTTAAAAAATGAGCGCGCGCGTTTTTTTCATACACATTTGCCATCAGTGACAAGTCATTTAAGGCATCAAATTCCTCTTTGGGTAAATTATCTACACCCCCATTTTGTGTTGCTTTTTGAATAAAAAACTCAATTTTATTCATTATTTCGATGTATTCATCTAAATTTTGAATCTCTTGTATCATGTTTTTAGATTTTAAATAGCTTTTACGTCAATTTTATCATAAGCAGCATGTGTACCAATAAAACGAATAAATACTGTGCGCGTTCTGAAAATAGTTAAAGCGACAAGACGATATTTGTTACCTTTTATGTTAAAGACAATTCTATCATTGCCTACATAATCCGCAGAATTGAATGTCTGTTTTACTTCATTGATATTAGACCAATCGGCTTCTTCTGTCATATCGTACCAATATTCGAGCGCATTTTTAGCATCTGGATGCTCCTGATAAAAAGCGGCAATAGTTGACCACGCAATAATAACCATCGTTTTCTCTTTGTAAGTTTTAGATTGACAAATTTAGAATGAAAATTCTGATTTTGGAAATTTATTTACACTTTTTAGAACAAAAATAATTGAAAACAAAACCCCTCAATATCACACCGATACTGAGGGGTCGTTTTATCTCAAAAAAAAGTAATTTCTAAATCACTACATTTATCATTCGTCCTGGCACAACAATCACTTTTTTGATGCCTCCGCCATTAACCCATTTTTGAACAACTTCCAATTTAACAACCGTCGCTTCTATTTCTTTTGGATTTGTTCCCGCAGGAAAAGTGATTTCACCGCGTTTTTTGCCGTTAATAGAAATCGGGTAAAGAATTTCGTCCGATACCAAATAACTTTCATTCGCAACAGGATAAGAAGCGTCTAATACTGAAGGGGTATTGCCCAACAGTTCCCAAGCTTCTTCTGCGATGAAAGGTGCAAAAGGTGCTAATAAAATAGTTAATTCATTTAAAATCAATCGTTTAGAACATTTCGAAGATTTCAATTCATTGACGCAAACCATGAACGCCGAGACGCAAGTATTGAAGCCAAAACGCTCAATATCGTCGTTTACTTTCTTTATCGCTGTGTGCAAAATCTTCAATTCGTCCTTTATTGGCTCGCCGTCAGTGACTAAAAACTTGCCATTTTGGTCATAAAATAGACTCCAAAACTTGCGTAAAAAGCCAGCAA
>JAYTMI010000373.1:0-1895 GCA_043728625.1 Saprospiraceae bacterium
GATTGCTCCAATATGTGCCATGAGTCAAGCGGTACAGGTTTGTCGCATACCTTAGGCATTGGCAAAGGTTCAGTCACTTTGGAAGATTTTAACAAAGCCGATTTGGTAATTGTCATGGGTCAAAATCCGGGTACAAATCATCCACGTATGTTGTCTGCTCTTGAAAAATGCAAGGAAAATGGTGGTAAAATCATTGCCATCAATCCATTGCCCGAAGCGGGGCTATTAAATTTTGTCAATCCTCAAAGCATTGGTAAGATGCTGACAGGTGGTACACCATTGGCTGATTTATTTTTACAAGTTAAAATCAATGGCGATGTGGCTTTACTAAAAGCGATTATGTTTTTGCTTTTGGAAAAGGAAAATAGGGAGGGGGGCGTGTTTGATTGGGATTTTATAAAAAACAAAACATCAGGCATTGATGCGTTTTTAGAAGATTTAAAAATAGCTGATTTTCAAGCACTTGTGCAATCAAGCGGCGTTTCTGAAAGCCTTGTCCGAAAAGCGGCGACAATGATTTGCGCCTGCAAAAACATGATTATTTGTTGGGCAATGGGCTTGACACAACATAAAAACGCTGTTGGCAATGTGCAAGAGTTGGTTAACCTACTTTTACTGAGGGGGTCAATTGGGAAGCCTGGTGCAGGCACTTGCCCTGTGCGCGGACATTCAAATGTGCAAGGCGACCGTACAATGGGTATTTGGGAAAAACCGAAAGCGGCATTTTTAGATAATTTGAAAACGACATTTGGTTTTGAACCGCCGCGCGAACACGGTTACGATACGGTGGCAGCAATTCGAGCGATGTATGACCGTAAAGCGAAAGTATTTTTTGCGATGGGTGGTAATTTTTTGTCGGCAACGCCTGATACAGAATTTACAGCCGAGGCATTGCGCCGTTGCGATTTGACGGTGCATGTGTCCACAAAACTCAACCGAAGTCATTTAATTCATGGCAAAACGGCACTGATTTTACCTTGTTTGGGACGTACTGAAATTGACCGACAAGCGGGTATCGAACAGTTTGTCACGTGTGAAAACTCAATGGGCGTTGTGCAGATGTCACGCGGTGTTTTAGAGCCATGTAGTAAGGATTTGATGAGCGAAACGGCTATTGTTTGCGGTTTGGCACAAGCCACATTAGGTCAAAAATCAAGGGTAAAATGGGCGGAATTGCTTGGAAATTACGATTTAATCCGCGATTTGATAGAAAAAGTCATTCTTGACTTCAAAGACTTTAACAATCAAGTACGTCGTCCCGAAGGCTTTTACTTGCCCAATGGTTCACGTGAACAAGACTTTAAAACGGAGTCAGGCAAAGCGCAATTTACCATCAATGCACCTGCCGTATGGTCATTGAAAAAAGGTGAATATATGATGATGACGATTCGCAGCCACGACCAATTTAATACAACGATTTATGGTTTAGACGACCGTTATCGAGGTGTTTTCAACGAGCGTCGCGTGATTTTTATGAATGAAAAAGACATGATGACTGAGGGGGTCAAAGCGGGCGATGTCGTTGATTTATTCGGAGACTATAATGGCGTGCGGCGTGAAGCGAAGCGTTTTATTGTCGTCCCTTTTGATATTCCGCAAGGCGATGTGGCGACCTATTTTCCAGAAGCGAATTCGCTGATTCCGATTGATTCTTTTGCAGATAAAAGCCATACGCCGACTTCAAAATCAGTGGTTATTACGGTGAAAATAATGAATAAAGGATAGTTGATAATGGATAATAATGAAAAATGCTTTTTTCACCAATATCCATTATTAACTATCATTAACTCAATCGTCCAATCTTTACCAGCATTTCGTTGCGGCTTTTGACGTGCAGCTTTTCATAGATATTGTGGCAATGCGATTTCACTGTTTCGATTGAAATATAGAAATCT
>JAYTMI010000374.1:0-3833 GCA_043728625.1 Saprospiraceae bacterium
TCACATTTACTTTGGCGGGACTGTACATCCATATTCCATTTTGCAGAAAGGCGTGTCACTACTGCAACTTCCATTTTTCGACTTCGCTACGGCTCAAAGACGAGATGCTCACCGCTATTTTGACTGAATTGGACTTGCAAAAAGACTACCTCGATGGTGCAACAATTGAAACGATTTATTTCGGTGGCGGCACCCCCTCAGTATTGACTGTCAATGATTTAAATATTTTATTTGAAAAAATAAATACGCATTTTACAGTTACTGACAATCCCGAAATTACCCTCGAAGCCAATCCTGATGATTTGAGCCTTGATTATCTTCAAGCCTTGAAACAACATACGCCCATCAATCGCCTAAGCATCGGTATTCAATCTTTTTCAGAAGAAGACTTGCGTTGGATGAATCGGGCACATAATGCCATTGAAGCCAAAATGTGTATCGAATATGCGCAATATATTGGTTTTGACAACTTGACAGTTGACCTAATTTATGGTTCTCCGACCACAAGCGACGAGCAATGGCTTACAAATCTGCAAACGGTTTTTGATTACGGTATCCCTCATATTTCATGCTATGCTTTGACGGTGGAGGAAGGAACGGCGTTGCATAGTTTTGTCAAAAATAAAAAGACCCCCTCAGTATCAGACGAGTATCAAGCCCGTCAATTTGAGATTTTGATGGACCAAATGCGTCGAAATGGCTATTTGCACTACGAAATTTCCAATTTTGCACAGCCCGACCATTTTGCACGACACAATTCTAATTATTGGCTCGGCGTACCCTATCTCGGCATTGGTCCGTCGGCACATTCATTTGATGGACTGAATCGGCAGTGGAATGTGGCACATAATCCAAACTACATCAAGCAATTACAAAACAATGAATTGCCATTTACGAAAGAAGTCCTCACGCCTGAACAACGCTATAATGAGTATGTGATGACAACACTCCGTACGCTTTGGGGCTGTGACCCCTCAGTCATTGGCAAGCATTTTGGTCAAAAATTTTTAAAATATTTTAATCAAAAAATTGTCGAATTTGTTCAAAATCAAACAGTTACGACAGATGGTAAGAAATATTTTTTAACGGACAAAGGACGATTATTGGCAGATAGGATTGCGATGGAATTATTTTTTGAGTAAAAATATAAAATATAACACATAGGTGCTGTGTGTTTTACAAAAAAAAATGAGATTAACAACGCAACCGCCTTCCGAATTCCCAAGCCACAATACCCACCGAAACCGCAATATTCAACGAGTGTTTTGTCCCAAATTGTGGAATTTCGACAACAAAATCAGCCATTTCCATAGCGACTTCTGAGACTCCTTCTACTTCATTCCCAAAAATGAGGGCATATTTTTTATCAGAAATTTCACCTAAATCTATATTATTTAAAAAAATAGACCCCTCTGCTTGTTCGACAGCGACCAAAATATACCCCTCAGTATGGAGCGCTTCCAAAGCCTCTTTTGTCTCAGAAAAATGTCGCCACATCACGGATTCTGTTGAACCCAAAGCCGTTTTCATAATTTCACGATGCGGCGGTTGTGCTGTAAAACCGCATAAAACAACTTCTTCACAACCAAAGGCATCAGCCGTTCTGAACGCTGAACCGACGTTGAGAGCAGAGCGGACATCGTCCAAAACAAAGACCAAAGGTGTCTTTTCAGATTCTTTAAAATCTTCAACCGTTGGACGGTTGAGTTCATCCATTTTTAGTTTTTTCACTTGTTTTATTGTATTTTTCCTTTCAAAACAACGTTTTCTATCCAATTTGAACCGAAGGCATAAGGCAAATAAGCAACCGAAGGCACAGGCTTCGTAATGATACAATTGCCCATTTTACCGACCGCAAAGCTACCAAAATCAGAACTCATTTCTAAAGCCGCTGCGCCATTGAGTGTCGCAGCATTAATCGCTTCATTGGGTGTCATGCGCAAACGAATGCACGCCAAACTGACGACAAACGGCATGGATACTGAGGGGGTCGTACCTGGATTAAAATCAGTAGCAAGGGCGACCGTTGCGCCTGCATCAATTAGTTTTCGGGCAGGTGGTGTATGTGCATCGTTCAGAAAAAAAGGTGCTGTCGGCAAAAGCGTAGCTATGGTATTTGAATTTTTTAATATCGAAATTTCAGCATCATTTAAAACTTCAAGATGGTCAACTGAAACAGCGTTGTGTCGCACTGCCGTTTCTATGCCGCCCATTGAGTTGAATTGATTGGTATGTATTTTGGGTTTCAAACCAAAACGTGCGGCGGCTGTCAAAATGCGGTCGGTCTCATCGCTTGAAAAAGCGATTTTTTCACAAAAAACATCTATATAATCAGCCAAGCCTTCACCAGCGATTTTGGGCAGCATTTCGTTGATTATCAATGAGATATAAGCACTTCGGTTGTCTTTATATTCCGTAGGGACAGCATGTGCGCCGAGGAAAGACGCTTTAATTTCGACATCGGAAACCGCTTTTAATCGTCGAATAACGCGCAACATTTTCAATTCACTCTCAACAGTTAAGCCATAACCGCTTTTTATTTCAAGGCAACCTGTCCCTAAATGTCGGGCTTCATCAAGACGCAAAAGGCTGCGTTCAAACAGTTCGTCCTCAGGCATAGCTTGTAAACGACGCGCCGAATTGAGTATGCCACCGCCACGTGCCGCAATGTCTTCGTAAGGAATTCCTTGAATTCGCATCTCAAACTCTTCCTCACGTGTTGCTGCAAAAACCAAATGGGTATGGCTGTCGCACCAAGCGGGCAGCACAATGCGGTCAGTTGCGTCTATGATGTTATCGGCACGTTCAGGGCAGTTGGTCATCGCGCCGAATTGCGTAATACGTTGGTTTTCAATGAGAAGGAAAGCGTTTTCTATGGTCGGCAAATTTGCCATTTCTGCTCCGTGCAGCCTCGATATACTGAGGGGGTGTATGCCGATGAGGACGCGGATGTTTCTGATGAGAAGGGACATTATAGAATAGGTAATTTTGGCAAAAATGAAGTAAAAAGAATATTTCCAACAGGTTTTTTGAAGAAAACTCACTTGATGGTTATTATGTTTTTTTTCAAATTTATACAAAATTCCCTCTCCTTGAGAAAGTCTAAACCTATAACACCTGTAAAATTGCTTTCAGGGTCATCAAATAAGTAAGATGTTACCTCAAAATTTTTATGTGTTATACCCAGTGCGGTTATATTAGAGAGCGTATAAGTATTGGCTAAAATAATACCATTTGCTGTTTCAACAGGAATTACGCCTTTTGAATCGCTTTTCCGATAACCTTCTTTTATGAGAATTCCAAAATCTATAAAGGTATGTGAAGCTCCAGTATCTAAAACAAATTCAACTAAGCTGTTGCCTAATTGAGCAGAAACAACGATTAAATCGTCGTCGGTTGTTCTTTCAAACGAGTAAGTTTCAGCCATTTTCGGTTTTGTTTTTCTTCTCCAGTGTAAAATATTTTGGTTAAAATATCCTTTGCAATTTCGCTACCTTTAAAGCATAATTCTAAATAGTCTTTACTATGGAATAAAATTATTCCTTTATTTTCAGAAGACCCTGAGGCGGTATCTAAACCAAGTAATATCCACTCATTTGGAAACTGCTTTTTTATTTCGTCAAACGTCAAAATTTCATTATTCATGTCATTTACATTTTGATTCTTTTTGCAAAAATAAAGAATATCGTTGAAAAATGGAGAGATAATTTGCAAAAAAAGGCATAACTCATTGTCAATAGTTCGTTAAGAAATCAAGCAGCCATAGCCTCATAACTCATTGAGAACAAGAGCTGTTTAATTTTAGGATTATTTTTAACAGAGTTAGGTTCTAA
>JAYTMI010000375.1:0-4473 GCA_043728625.1 Saprospiraceae bacterium
CAGGCTCGGCGTCCTCCAGAAAGTACAGCGGCATGCCATGCCCTTGCACCACCGACATGGCGCGCGACGTGTCGCCGGCAGCCACGGCGCAACAACAAAAAAGCCCTATGCTGCGGGCGTATCTCAGTGTCGGTACGCCACACGAGGAGAAACAAGCACAGTTTTTGGATTTTTTGCGCAATTATTTCCGGTTAAAGGGCGTGCAACTGGAAACAATCGGCTCAACGAGCTATTCTTCGCGCAAACCGCTCATTCCCATTAAACAAAAACTGGAAGCGGTTTCGGGTTGTGTGGTTTTAGCGACGGAACGATTCACCTCCGTTGATGGGTTTTTCAGAAAGGACAGCCCAAAAGAAGAGCACGTTCCAGAGATTTTCTTTACCACTGCATGGACGCATATCGAAGCCGCGATGGCTTACCAGTTGGGGCTACCGCTCCTCATTTTACGCGAAAAAAAAGTTCGCTCGGAAGGTATGATTGACCCAAGTGTCCATGAATGGAATGTCTATGAAATTGACCTTAATGACCACGAAGCCATTTCCAATGGATGGCTCAAACCCATTATCGATGGTTGGATTGAGGAAGTTGCAGATTTTGAGCGTAACCGTAGATAACCTGCTGAACACATGGTTTTCTTATAAGGCGCGACAGACTGCTATATTCGTTTATCAATATTAGACATTCATTCCTCATTCAACCGCTCCCCTACTCCAGCAAAATAATCGCGCGGCGTTTGGTTTGTTATCTTTTTAAAAGACCGATTAAAAGCTGTTTTAGAGTTAAAACCCACTTCAAAAGCCACTGCCAAAAAGGTTTGATTTTTGAAACGCGGGTCGCGCACGAGTTTTTTAAATTCGTCAATGCGATAACCGTTTATAAAATCAAAGAAGTTAACACCAAAGCCATCATTGATGACTTTTGACAAAACGTGCGGCTGTATTTTCACCTTTGCCGCTAATTCATTGAGCGACAAATTGGGATTAGAATAAGCACGGCTTCTTTGCAAATACTCTTTTATTTTCTCTTTTTGTTGCAAAAACTGCTCGTCAAAGAGTTTCTCACGTTGCACATTATCTTTTGGCGATGATACTGAGGGGGTCGCTTTATCAGAAATAGAGTCAGATTCGGAGGCAGGTTCAGACTCTATTTCTAAGTCAGAAGCGGCATCATCAAAAGCATCTTCATGTTGTGGCACTTTGAAAACTTCAGGCTGATGAATGGCATAATACCCTAAAAAGTAAGTAATCGTCGAGAAAACAAGCCAAATTATATCCACGCTGTTTTCAATAATATGCGCATTCTCTGAAAAAATATAGTCGCCGAAAAGGAATAACAACCCTGTAAAAGACCATAAAACAAGACAAATCGCTTGTATTATAAGAACCGTATTGAGATAATGTAAGTTCTGTTCGTAGGAATAGCGGGTTTGATATTGTGTCTTATAAACATTGATTGCTTTGTAAGACAGCCACCAATAATAAGCGTTAACGATGAGACTTAATGCGCCAATAGCGCCGAAAACAACCTGTGTATCGGCTTCATGGTTAACCATTTTTAACTTAAAAATCTTGGTATCCATCAAAAAATAGGGCAAATAAACCAAAAACTGAATTGCCGCAGGTATAAAATGAAAGGCACGACGCACAAGCAATTTTTCGGATTGAAACAACAGCTTTTGCAGATAAAAATAGAATAAAGGTGCGTAAATAAGCAAAATGAAATCCGAAAGTAGCTGTATTTTAGGAGACACTTGTGCTATTTCTCGCTGCGCCCACATCACCCGAATCAATATGGCTAAGGACACACAAACGATTAAAATGAGCAACCACCGATTGGCAATACGGTTATAGTCTTGAATGCCTGGTATCGCTATGATGAACAAAATGCCTTGCAACACGGCAAAAAGCATTAAAATATCGTAAATTGAATAAAAATGAAATGTACCTGTCAAGTCTTCCCAACTCAATATTTCAATATCCGAAATTTTATTACTCATTGAATTGGTCTTAAAGAAAACACGGTTTGGACGGGCTTTGCCACTTCCCCGCCCTTCCACGGATTCCCAAGATCCGCGCGTAAATTTGTACTCCAATTTAGGCAATAATGAATAGACGACGATGCGATAAGTCCCGTCAACTAATTTTTTCATGCAATAAGCAGGATCTTCAGAATTCCAATTATTAAAATTGCCCGAAATGTAGATTTGGGCATCATGAGGTGTGTTTTGAGGTAGGCTTGTAACAATAAACTCATAATTCGGCATCGCTTCCCAAGTTTCGATGACGACGCGAATATTTTTGGGTGATTCTTGTTCAAAAATTCTATTCGGGCGGGCTTTACCGTCGGGTCCACCTTCTGATGACATCCAAGAACCTTGGGTAAATTTATATTCAAAATAACGAAAAGTGTCGGGCAAAATAATGGTATAAACACCGTTTGAGTCTTTTTTTAACTCAAATTTAGGATCGCTGGGGTCCCAATTATTAAAATCCGCCGCCAAAAACATGCGCTGATTTTCATTAATAAAATCAGGATGCTTAACGACTTCAATCCGTATTTGAGCCGACAGCACCATATTGAGGCATAAGAATAGTATAGAAAAGATGAATTTCATATTTGTTTATATGCAAGTGTGCAAAATGTTTATACTGAAGGCAGCGATACTATGGGGTAGGTTTGATTATTGATTCATACGTACGAAGTAAAAGTAAAAAAATAAAGTCGAAAAATAGATTCTATTGATACAATGTGAAATGTTTGAAAATGTTCAATAAACCAATTTCTTGCGAAAAGGGGGTTCAATTGCATTGATTTTCGTTGAAATCGCGTCAAATTCATGCTCAAACACAGGCTTTACACCACTAAACCTATCTGAATAAACTTCCATGAATTTAGAAATAAAAGCATGAATAAACATTTTATTCCGAAAATCGTCCACCGTTTTACCGTAATAAATGGACGATTGACCCCTCAGTATTTCTGCCACATTTTCTTTTTCTGCATCGGTAGCTGTCGTTCTAATGACTTCATTGACGGCAGCACGATATTGTTCGATAAGGGCATCGGCTTGGACTTTCCACTCCGCAATTTGTCGTGCTTGAGCTTCGCAGGCTTTTTGGTTGACTGCTTGTTTGTTTTTTAGCTCTTTTTGTTCCAAAATACCTTTACCTAAGCCGCGAGGAATGCCAGCGATGATAAAACCTCTGAAATTTTCAATCAGCGGTTTGCCTTGTTTACGCCGCTTTTCTTGTTCTGCTTCGGCAAACAAAACGGCTTCTAAAACCGCTAATGGGCTACCCAAACTGCTCAAACCTTTGACCAAAATACGCACTTCTTCTTCGCTCACATTGTGTTCAAAAAAACGAAAAACGCGCAAAATATCGTCCCAATAAGCCGCATCTTCTGAAGGCGGTTCGATAATAAGTTGCTGATTTTCAATGACTATTGCCTGTTGCGGTAACTGTTTTTGCGCTTTTCTTTCGACAATAAAAAAGCGCAAACCTGTTATACGTGGGCGTTTACCCGCTAAGTTTTCGCCCAATTTTTCATACGAAACGGTCAAATCGGTTTTCCCATTAATTTCGTTGACGGCAGGTTGAATGACGTATTTTTCAAGGTTACTAAAATTTTTATACCCCTCAGTATCGTAGCCAAATTTCTTCTTAAAAGCCTCCAATTTCATCTCAACCATGCCCCGATTGCGCCAACTCAATAGGAAAGGGAAAATTTTTATCGCCTGCGCATTGTCCAAACGGAACAAATATTTCTTCAAAAAACTAAAATGCTCATGCTGCGTCACCGCTAAAACGGTGCGCACCAGTTCCTTATTGACGTGTATCTCCACCACCCCACTGTTCTTTTCATGCTTGTAATAAGGGATGACGGACATACCATAATTATGTTCAGTATCCTCCCATTTGACCTGCGTTGTTTGCAACAAATCAATGCAATCTAATATGTGACGATAAAAATTTTTCGAGTTTTTAGCACCAGATGCCGTCAGAAATTCGCTGATTGAAAAATCAATTTTCACATAATCCCCCCCCTCAGTATCTAAGTGTATTGGGGTCAAACGCGAGACGATTTCAAAAAAAATCTTCGGCGTATAGACTTCACTCAACGTGCGTTCTTTGCCCCGACTGATTTTGCGGATAAACTTTGGCACTGCCAAAGGGTTGTTCAAAACAACGTAATCGGGGTTGTTTTGCAAGTCATCAATGATATTTTCAGGTGTTTTTTTAGCCATCACGCAGAATTTGACGGTAATATCTGAAAATTTATACAAGAAACTATAATCTTTCTTTTATAAAAATGATTTTTTTGTAAAAAATAAATTAACTAATTTTAATAATTAGCTGATTAACAACAATTTACAGTTTTAACAACTACCCCAATACACTTGTATATGTCTTCATAAATGGTTCTTTTTATATTGAAATTATGTTCCAAAAGCATGAAATCAGGCTGTTTTAG
>JAYTMI010000376.1:0-5012 GCA_043728625.1 Saprospiraceae bacterium
GCACATTGGGCATATCTATTTGATGGTCTAAGCCTTCTTGTTCTTTTTGAAACGATGCGGATAAAATAAATATAGGTCTGCCCTTCTGGACAGCCACAACACGACGGGTCGAGAAGCTACCACCGTCTCGCACACGCTCGACATTGTAAATAATCGGCAATGATAAATCACCTGCCAACAGAAAATATGAATGAAGAGAATGTACAAACCTTTCGGAATCAATAGTTTGATATGCCGCATGAAGCGATTGTGCCAAAACTTGTCCGCCAAAAACCCTTCCCCATGGTGCTTGATAGTTTTGTCCTCTAAAAATGTTTTCCTCAATCTTTTCGAGAGTCAAAAGGTCAATGAGCTGTAATGTAGAATCCATGTGGTGTGATTTTTTAAAGCGCAAAATTACACAAAACGTTTGAGATGAATGACAAACATAAAAGGCTTAAGTTATGAATAGGCATTTTTCCAATGAAAAAGGCTTTTATACTGAGGGGTCCCATAAAGGTACAAGCAGATTAAAAATGAACTAAGTTTGCAACCATTTGTTGAAAAGATACATTCAATAATAAAACATGTAAGATTATGACAAAGACAGCACTCATCACTGGAGGCTCAAAAGGCATTGGCTACGGCATTGCCGAAGTATTGATTAAAGAAGGCATCAAAGTAGCGATTACAAGCCGCACACAAGAGAGTGCGGACGAAGCTGCGGCAAACCTTAATGTGATAAAAGAAGGGTATGCTTTGGGCATTGCATCAGATGTCCGCAATTTGGCATCACAAGAATATGTTGTCAATCAAGTTATCAAAACTTGGGGCAGATTGGATTATTTTATTGCCAATGCAGGCGTTGGTCACTTTGCGCCTATTCAAACTTTATCGGTTGAAGAATGGCACGAAACGATAGATATTAACCTCACAGGTGTATTCAACAGCATCAAAGCATCTGTTCAAGCCTTGAAGGACACCAAAGGATATTTTATAACGATTGCGAGTTTGGCAGGTGCTAACTTTTTTGAAACCGCAGCCGCATATAATGCCAGCAAATTCGGTTTGGTCGGTTTTACTCAAGCCATTATGTTGGATTTGAGAAAAGAAGGGATAAAAGTGAGTACGATTATGCCCGGTTCTGTGGCAACGCATTTCAATAATCACGAACCCAACGAAAAAGATGCTTGGAAAATACAACCCGAAGACATTGGTCAAATCGTTTCGGACTTGATAAAGATGCCCGCGCGCACATTGCCGAGTAAAGTGGAGGTGCGTCCGAGTATGCCGCCGAGTAAATGATAAGTAAAAGCCAATAAATAAGAATGTAATGAGTCTGAAATCTAATTTTTATTTGAAAATACTCTTGGTCATTGTGGTTATGATTCAAGTCTTCTGCAATGAGCAAACAGAACAAAGTAAGCCAATAACAACAAAGTCCTCTCCAAAAACAGACACGACACTGACTGAAAACTTTGCGACAGCACAAATCATCTTGGATATAGAAACGGCTTCCGGAAATATATTGGCTTACTCTAACTTAGACCTCTACGCACCTGTAAACAATAAAGGCAAATACAAAGTCAAGACGTTTTTGGTTGATAATGGCGATAATGGACCTTTTATCAGCTTCACAATCGTTGACAAAGCCGTTATTTCAAAAAATGGTGAAATCAAAGTTTTGTTGAGTTTTGAGGTACAAACACAACGTTTAATTTGGGAAACGGAACAAGGCAAATTGACAGGTGCTTACGGTCAATCCTCGTTTAAACAAGCGATAAAAAGCGAAGGAGGCTCATTGAAAGGTACTGCCGCACTCGTTTTTGATGAGAAAAGTATGAATTTGTTGTCTCAAAATTCTGTCATCAATGAAAATATGGACAGTGGATTTAAAAATGATGATTCAAGTTTTGAAAAATGGTATCAATTTGCCGCGAAACACTTAAAAGTTCGTTTGGCAACGAGCATTCATTGGACAAATGCTGCTTGTAAAGATTTAAATTGCACAACTGGACAGATGAGAGAGAATAAATAATGGAGGGGTATTTAAAATGACTAAAACTTAAAGATTTCGTCATTCTGCGCTCATTAAATCATTTTTATTAAAAAAGACGTGCTAAATCAGTACGTCTTTTTTACTTTTAAGCCCATATAATTTTTATCTAAAATCAAATCCATTCAAAATGAAAAAACAGTACACCTATTTATGTCTCTTGTATGCCTGTCTCGTCGGCTTGTCCACGCAAACAATGGCACAACAGAAGGAAACATTGAAAAATGAATCCATCAAAAACCTCGATGTCCAATACAACGACTACAAAGGCATCGCCATGCAGATTTGGAACTATGCAGAGTTAGGTTACAAAGAAGTTGAAAGCTCAAAACTGCATCAGAAAACATTGAAAGACAATGGTTTCAGTGTCGAAGCAGGTGTGGCGGGTATTCCGACGGCTTTTGTTGCCACCTTTGGCGAAGGCAAACCTGTCATTGGTGTTTTGGCAGAGTTCGATGCCTTGCCCGGTTTGGCACAAACGGCTGAACCTATCAAAAAAACCATTGCGGGTAAGGTCGCAGGACATGGTTGTGGGCATCATTTGTTCGGCACAGCCTCCGTTGCTGCCGCTATTGAATTGAAAAATACCATGGTTAAAAACAAGATGAAAGGAACGATTAAACTCTACGGCGCACCGGCAGAAGAAGGGGGAAGCGGAAAGGTTTATCTGGTTCGTGCAGGGCTTTTTGACGGTGTTGATGTGGTCATTCACTGGCATCCGGGGTCAACAAACGAGGCGAATCCGTCTTCGGCATTGGCTAATATCTCTGCAAAGTTCCGTTTTCATGGTCAATCGGCTCATGCCGCAGGTGCACCCGAGCGTGGTCGTTCCGCATTAGACGGCGTTGAAGCGATGGATAATATGGTCAATATGATGCGGGAACACATTCCACAAGAATCGCGCATTCACTACGTCATTACTGACGGGGGTAAAGCGCCGAATGTGGTGCCTGATTTTTCAGAAGTCTATTATTATGCGCGGCACCCCAATCGCGAAGTTGTTAAAGAGTTGTTCGACCGCATCGTAAAATGTGCCAATGGTGCAGCAATGGGTACAGAAACAAAAGTTGATTACGAAATCATTGGCGGCACTTACGATATTTTAGCACTACCTGTTCTAGCTAAAGTCATGCACGATAATTTGACGAAAGTAGGTGGCATAACCTATTCTCCTGATGAAGTGGCTTTTGGTCAAAAACTACAAGAGTCTTTCCCTGCCAAAAGCCGTCCTGCCATTACAAATGCTGCTAAAATTGAACCTTACAAAGACGAATCATACCGCACAGGCGGTGGCTCGACGGACGTAGGCGATGTGAGTTGGGCAGTGCCTACGGTCGGTTTACGCATAGCGACTTGGATTCCAGGAACGCCTGCGCACAGTTGGCAAGCGGTGGCTTGTGGTGGTACGGACATCGGTGCTAAAGGTATGATGGTCGCTGCTAAAACATTGACCCTCATGGGCATTGATTTGTTGATGGACAAATCTTTAATCGAAAAAGCAACCACGGATTGGAAAGCCGCCAGAGGTGTTGACTTCAAATACGTGCCGCTTTTAGGTGATAGAAAACCCGCGTTGAACTATCGAGATAGCCCAAGTAATGGTGAATAATTTAACAAACTTAGTTCTACTTTGGAACTTTAGAATAGGTTATGGAGCTACGCTCCGATAAGTATCGTTCGTTAGATTTGAGCTACCAACGTTAACCTCCTAACGGAGCTTTTTTAGATATGAATACGTTTTTAAAAGCTCCGTTAGGAGGTTAACGTTGGTAGCCTTCGTCCATTATCTTTTATCTCCAAGGGGCGTAGCCCCGTAACCAATGGACCCGCTATAAAGTGCCAAAGTAGAATTAGTAAACCAAATTTTATTCTTATTTAAAAAAAATGCAACCAGACCACGCTTCCAAAGTCAGAAAAGGCGAAGAACTTGACACGACCCTCCTTCAAAACTACTTGCAAAACGAAATAAAGGACTTTGGGCAAATAGTAGAGATTGCACAATTCCCTGGCGGTTTCTCTAACCTCACTTATCTTTTGACAACAGACGTTGGTAAAGAGTACGTGTTGCGTCGTCCGCCTTTTGGTGTCAATATCAAAAGTGGACACGACATGGGGCGTGAATTTCGGGTATTGAGTTTATTGGAAAAAGCCCATTTCAAGCAGATTCCGAGACCCCTCAGTATAGACCCTTCTGGAGATGTATTGGGCGCACCTTTTTATGTCATGGAACGTTTGAATGGCGTTATTTTAAGGGCAAATGATGCAGCTACCCTCGATTTTTCTGCCGAACAAATGCAGTCGCTTTGTAGCAAATTAGTGGACAATTTAGCGCATTTGCATGCTTTAGACATCGAAAAAACAGAATTAGCGACGCTCGGCAAGCCCGAGGGTTATGTCCGAAGACAAGTTGAAGGTTGGATAAAACGTTATAAAAACAGCCAAACCGACGATGTTAAAAACATGGACTTCGTTGCAGAATGGATGTTGTCCTTTGAGCCTCGACCTCAAAAGCCTACTTTTTTGCACAATGACTATAAATTCGACAATGTTGTTTGGAACAGCGACATGACGGATATTATAGGCGTGTTGGATTGGGAAATGTCAACCGTTGGCGACCCTTTGATGGATTTAGGGGCAGCCCTCGCCTATTGGTGCGAAGCAGAAGATTCCGATTTTTCAAAAATGTTTAATCTAACATGGCTCAAAGGCTGCTTGACGCGGCAAGAAGTCATAAACAAATATGCTGCTTTGACGGGGCGTGACGTTTCAGACATACATTTCTACTATATTTTTGGTTTGTACAAAAACGCCGTAATTATGCAGCAAATATATGCGCGGTGGAAACAAGGATTGACAAAAGACCCACGTTTTGGTGGCTTGATTCATGGCGTTTTTGAATTGTCGAAAATGGCAAAAAAGGTCTTGGAGACCACAGATGAGACTGATTCGACTGGTTTTCACTGATTTTTTTTGTCAT
>JAYTMI010000377.1:0-5167 GCA_043728625.1 Saprospiraceae bacterium
CGATGGTTTCATAACACCACCGATTTCTGTTGCTTCTGCTATCGAAGGTTTATCTATCTTGGGGGTGCGCAATGGCATTGATTTTTCGCACATCGAAACAATGCCAATCATTCTGGCAATTTTAGTGGCTCTATTTGTTATCCAACAATTTGGAACCAATTTCATTGGTAAAGCTTTTGGACCGATTATGCTTATATGGTTTGGTATGTTGGGTATTTTAGGCATGATTCAGATTATGAAGAACCCCTCAGTATTTCAAGCATTAAACCCGTGGTATGCCCTCAAAATGGTCACTACATATCGAAATGAGCTAACAGGTGTACATGGATTTTGGTTGTTAGGTGCAGTTTTCCTTTGTACAACAGGTGGTGAAGCATTATATTCAGACTTAGGACATTGTGGCAAACAAAATATTCGCATCAGTTGGATTGCGATTTTCATCTGTTTAATGCTCAACTATTTAGGTCAAGCCAACTATTTATTGACCAACCATACGGGTAAAGAATTTGAGGGCATCAGCGTTTTTTACGCCACAATGTCTAATGACTTTTTGCCCTATGGTATCGTCATCGCTTCCTTTTCTGCCATCATCGCTAGCCAAGCCCTTATAAGTGGCTGCTTTACCTTGGTTAATGAAGCCATGAAGCTAAAACTATGGCCTAATATGAAAGTCAATTACCCGACACAGATGAAAGGTCAGATTTATATTCCAAGTATTAACTGGTTTTTATTGGCAGGCTGTATTGCCGTCGTCCTCATTTTTAAGGAATCTGCCCGAATGGATGCCGCTTACGGTTTGGCTATCATCTTGAATATGCTGATGACAACCACTCTTTTACTCCATTATATGCACATGAAACGCCAACCTATATGGCGCATTGTTACTTTAGGTATTCTCTTATTTGCCATAGAAATGGCATTTATGGTGTCTAATTTAGCAAAATTCATGCATGGTGGTTGGTTCAGCGTATTGATAGGCGTAATCCTATTTTTTGGCATTTTCATGTGGTACAAGGCAAAAGAATTACGTCGTCGCCATCTCAGCACTGTGAGCATCGAACCGTATATCCCGATGCTCAAAGACTTGATGAATGATGATACTGTACCTAAAGAAGCGACAAACCTCGTTTATCTTGCCCTGTCAGGCGACCAAGAAAAAATTGATTCTAATATCATTTATTCTATCTTCAAAAAAAGACCCAAACGCGCCGATATTTATTGGTTCGTCCATATTGACATTTCCGACGACCCTTACCTCAAACAATACAAAGTGAGCACGATTGTTCCTCAAAAAGTCTTTTTTGTAAAACTCAAATTCGGTTTTAAAGTCGAACACAAAGTCAATTTGATGTTCAATAAAATCGTCAAAGAAATGCAAGCCAATGGTGAAGTTGACGAATTAAGCCACTACCCAAGCCTCCGAAAGCATCGTTTCAACGCCGATTTCAAATTTATTATACTCAATAGCCGCGCTTCCGTTGACGACGAAATAAGTCCATTCGACCAATTTACAATTCGCGCCTATCGCGTTTTGAAAAAATTAAGCCTGTCAACAAGTGAAGATTTTGGGCTCGAAATATCAAACGTTGAAGTCGAAACAGTGCCTATCAATGTTGGTAAAACAAAAGATATTGAACTAAACAGAGAAAATTAAAATATGAAAATTCAATTCTGCGGCGCAGCACGCGAAGTCACTGGCAGTTGCCACCTTTTGACCCTCGATAGTGGATTTACCATCCTACTCGATTGCGGTCTGTATCAAGGACGGAGTGCTTCTATGAAGGACTTTAACGAAAATTGGTTGTTCCACCCCGCAGATATCAATTGCATGGTGTTGTCACATGCCCACATTGACCACAGTGGACGTTTGCCGAAATTGGTCAAAGACGGCTTCAATCAAACCATTTTTTCGACCCATGCCACCCGTGAACTCGTCAATATCATGCTCCTCGATAGCGCAGGCATCCAAGAGCGCGACGCAGAATATGACAATAAAAAAGCCATAAAAAGAGGTCAAAAAGCCGATGCAGAGCCACTTTATACATCTGAAGATGTGCGCTCAACGATGAAATTGTTTGCCAGTTTCAACTACGAACATTGGTTTTCTGTCCATGAAAATGTAGAAGTTATGTTCACTGATGCAGGGCATATTTTAGGTTCAGCATCCGTTACACTCAAAATTACTGAGGGGGGTAAAACGACTGTTATTGGTTTTTCAGGCGATATCGGACGACCCAATCGCCCTATTTTGAACGACCCTCAACCCATGCCGCCCTGCGACATTTTACTCTGCGAATCCACTTACGGCGACCGTTTGCACGAAGAAGCACCCGAGGAAACAGAGCGTTTTCTGCAAATTATTAAAAAAACCTGCCTTGAAAAACAAGGAAAAGTCATCATTCCCGCTTTCAGCGTCGGGCGCACACAGGAGATTGTTTATATTTTAGATAAACTCGTGGAAGCTAAAAAACTGCCTTCGATTCCCGTTTATGTGGACAGCCCTTTGGCAGTAAGCGCAACACAAGTCTTTATCAATCATCCAGAGTGTTTTGACAGCGAATTGCATGAATACATGATCAAAGACCCCAATCCGTTCGGCTTCCAAAATCTCAAATTTATCCGCGAAACGGAGGATTCAAAAAAACTCAACACGTCCGACGAGCCGTGCATTATCATTTCCTCGTCAGGTATGGCAAATGCCGGACGTGTCAAACATCATTTAGCAAACAATGTCGAAAACTGGCGCACCACCGTCCTCATCGTCGGCTATGCTTCGCCCGATTCTCCCGCAGGGCAATTGCGCAACGGCAACAAACTCGTCCGTTTTTTCGGCGATATGAAAAAAATCAATTGTGATGTCGAAGTCATGGACTCATTTTCAGCACATGGTGACTACAAAGAAATGTTACAATTCCTTAATAATCAAAAAAGTAGTTTGACAAAACTGTTCCTCGTTCATGGTGATTTTGATACACAAATCGTTTTCAAAAAATACTTAAACGACAATGACTTCCCTCGAATCGAAATACCCGAACTCGGTGAAGTCGTCGAATTGACAGAAGAAAGACTCAAAGAGACCCCTCAGTATTTTTTACCAAAATCAAACGATAAGAGCGAAAATCAAGTAGAATTAGGTGAATAAGCATGAAAAACATCACTTACACCGAACTCCAAACATGGATTGCCGAAGGCAAAAAACATCTCCTAATAGATGTCCGTGAGGCAGATGAACACGCCGCTTTCAATATAGGCGGCGTGTTAATACCCCTCAGTAAAATCAATCGTTGGCAACCAAAAGAGGGCGATGCACAACCTGTTGTCCTTTATTGCAAGCGCGGTATCCGTAGCCAAATAGCGATACAACGCCTCGCGCAACGGTTTCCTGAAGTGGATTTTTATAATCTTGAAAATGGGATTTTGACTTTGAATAGTATTTTTTACTTATGATATTTACATTGCTCTTTTAAAACAATGGATATCACTCAATTTACATCAAAATAATGGCGGAAAGAAAAAATTGGACACGCGACGAGTTAATCGTTGCGTTTAATTTATACTGTAAAATACCTTTCAGTAAAATTAACTATAAACATAAATTACTTGTTGAATTAGCCGCCGCAATAGGTAGAACGCCTTCGGCTGTAGCATGGAAACTTGTCAACTTTGCAAGTTTAGACCCATCTTTAAAAGAAAGAAATATAAAAGGAGCAACTAATGTAGGGAAATTAGATAAAGTGGTTTTTGAAGAATTTTATCAAGATTGGAACATGTTAGCTTACGAGAGTGAATTATTACTCGCTAATTTTTTAGGTAAAGAAATTGATACAAATTATGATGATGATTTTATTTTTGAAATAAAAGAAGGAAAAGTTAGAGAAAGTATTGTGAAAATTAGAGTTAATCAATTATTTTTTAGAAGTACCGTTTTGGCGACCTATAATAATAAATGTTGTGTTACAGGTATATCAATACCAGATTTCTTAATTGCAAGCCATATTATCCCATGGTCAAAAGATGAAAAAAATAGGCTAAATCCTGAAAATGGCTTGTGTTTGAATGCCATTCATGATAAAGCATTCGATAAAGGTTTTATGACTATTGATTTAGACTATAGGATTAAAATCTCTCAATCTATATCGGAATATAAAAATGAAAGTAATATTCAGAAATTCTTTTATGATTTCGAAGATAGACAAATAGAGCTTCCAAAAAGGTTTTTGCCCAATAAGGATTTCTTAATTTATCATCATGAAAATATTTTTAGAAAATAACGCCATTATATTTTCAAATCTCTCCTTCAGATGACTCAAACGCTCTTTTTAAAACTCAAATCAGAAACGTTTTTCCTCCGCCAAGCCCTCATTCGAGTCGCTTTGTCCATGTTGTTTTTCTCAACCTGTCGTTTGCTTTTTTACGTTTTCAACAGTACTATTTTACCATCTGCAACAGCACTTGATTTTTTTTATGGCTTAAAATTCGACCTTTCCGCAGCCATGTATGTCAATACAATTCTATGGCTCACTTACATACTTCCACTCCCTTTCAGAACACAAAAAAGGTATCTTTCTTTTCAAAAAATAATATTCATAGTTTTCAATTTCATTGCACTTGGTTTTGAATTAGGCGACATCGGCTACTTCCGTTTTGCCAATCGGCGCATGGTTTTGAGCGATTTTGCATTGTTCAAAAACACCCTCGATATGCTGCCGAAACTCCTTGCCGAGTATTGGTACTTAGTGTTTCTCGGCGTAGGTAGTATTTTTGTTTTCAATGTTTTATATAAAAAAACAACACTTATATCATCCCCTCAAACGACATTTTGGCAATCGCAAATAGCTGTTTTCATCATCGGCATCGCTTTGTTTTTAGTTGCCGCAAGGGGTGGACTACAGCACCGTCCTTTGACCCCCCTCAGTAGCGCCGAGTTTGCAAGCGATTTGCGGCTCATGCCTTTGGTTTCCAATACCACTTTGAACGTCATTCATTCGTCAGGACAACGTTTTTTATCAGAAAAAACCTATATGTCTGATGCCGAAGCCGAGCGCATTTACCCTATTTTTGTAAAACCACAGTCCAATGGCTCCTTTCGTCCCGTTAATGTGGTTGTCATTGCGTTAGAAAGTTGTGGCAAAGAATACTCTGCCTTTTTCAATTCAAAAACGGCTGG
>JAYTMI010000378.1:0-3495 GCA_043728625.1 Saprospiraceae bacterium
TCGAACCTTCGCAACGTTGCTATTTGTTGAAAATCAATCATTTACCCCCGTCAGTATTTTCCTATTTATTTGAGTTGAGCTACTTATTAGGAATAGTGAAAAAATAAATTGCCAAACATTATTTTACAAAGCTGTTGAAAATCAACGTTTTGCAAATTCATCATTTATAATTCATCATTTCCTTACTTCATCGTCGCTTCAACAATAACAGGCACTTTAGCCATCGGACCGTCTTGATATTGAGGTTGATTGCGAATGACATATTTAAGGTCAAACCATTTCTTTTGTAGGGCTTTATTAGAACCAAAGCCGCGATTGTTTTCATTGGCTTGTGCTTCTGGCAACTCCACAGCAAATTTGATATTTTCTTCTTCGCAACCACCAAAATCCCATGATTTACCTGCTTTATCTTTGAACGAATAGTGTTCTGCATCGCCCAAAGTAAAGTCCACAAACATCGCAGTGAGGCTTAGAATTTCTTCTTTTGCGGAGTCTTTCGTCATATTAGTTTCTGATATTGCTTTTGCAGAATCCACTGAAACTGCTACATTTTGACTGGATGTGTCTTGTTTTGGTGCTGTATTATTGCATGAAATAAAGGCAGCTACAACGAGGATGAGAATAAGGATTGATCTAAATGACTTCATTTTGTTATTGTTTTAATTTTAAAAAATCAAATGTACTTTTTTTTCTTTTTGTTAAGACTAAAAATACCACTTTATGCGCCGAATAGCCTTGTTTTTAGCATAAATAACAACGGCGAGGTTTTGAACCTCGCCGTCGTTAAAAACATAAACCGGTGAAAATTAATCTATTACAAACGCTCATATTTATACTGTAAAGTATGATCGCCATCCGTTTTTTCTAAAACAAGCGTCGTTTTACCCATTGCCGCAATCGGCTGACGTGGTGCAACTTGCGCACAATCTGTTATTATTGAGATATAGCCACTGCCCAACAAATAACTGCCTTTACAAGCGGCATCATTGCTCGTTTCTTGTTGAAATGCACCGTCAGATTTAAATGTCAACTTCTCAACTACGTTTGTTTTTGCCCATTGAAAATTGTTACTGTTGCTCCCTTCGCCACAGCCAATTGGATTACCATTCATCGGCGTTCCCATTTCAACCAATTGCCAAGAACCGACAATCACAGTCGCATAGTCAACAGTCGGATTACTTGTTGTTATAGATGGAGTGACAGCAGAGCCGCTGTCTGTTTTTGAGCAACCAATAACTGCTAAAACCAAAATAGTCAGGAGTAAAGTTATTTTTTTCATGATTTATTTTTTTAAAATGAAGAATAATATTTTAAAAACAGACAAATATAACAACTATCATTTTAAAATTTCATCAAATAACAATATTTTACTACACTTATTTTTGCTTTTACGTTATTTTGGGTAAAATCAGTAATGGTTCAATACTGAGGGGGGTAATTTTTATTTGATTTTTGAGATTATTTCTCCAATATTGAAGCTAAAACCATGCGAAACGTCCACATCTTCTGTCCAATATTCACCTTTGTATATCAATAACTTAAACGCCTTTGCCCACCAGTCATCAATTGTTCTACCATTTTCAAAATCATTTTTGGCGGATATTGCCGCCAATTAAAATCATTGTAATCCTGCCCAAAATGCACATAATTGTCGAGTCGCGTCCCATGCAATTCATCGGCAACATGGTCAAATGTATTGAGCATCACTATCCAACCGCCGTTGAAAGCATCTTGACATTCTTCTGCCCACTCTTCGTAATAATCGTCGCCATCGCCATGAAAATTTAAGACATTATCCATCAACAAAATATACTTCGAAATACCTACATCGAGCATCGCCTCAATGACGTTACGTTTCAAAAATTTTATATCATTTTCAACCGCATCGTTCCATTCGCCAATCAATTCGATAATCGCATAATTTTCCTCATAATCGGCAATCAAAACCTTCAAATAGAGCGTATTTGATTCGAAATCATCCCATAAAGGATGTAAAAGATAATTATATACCTGTTTCCACTCCGTATATATACTGCCGTAAAAAGGCGATTTATCGTCGTCTTCAACAGCATATTCTTCGCGCCAGCGATAAAAAGGTTCTATATTGTGCATGTCAATTTACTTTGTGGCAAATGTCTTATTTTTGGGCCATTTTCAAAATTGTTTAACAAAATTACACGACTTATATGCTAAAAGTTGTCATTTCTGGACCTGAATCAACAGGGAAATCAACACTTGCATCGGCACTTTCAACACATTTTAATGCCGTGTTGTCAGAGGAATACGCCAGAGAATATTTGGAAAAAAAGTTGGCTTTACAAAAGTTGGAAAAAAATATTGAAGGATCTTCTTCATACGATGAAACCGATTTTTATCAGATGTTTTTAGGTCAAAAAAACAATGAAAAAAAGGCATTTGAAACAGCCAAAGCTACGAGTAACTTTATTATTTGCGATACAGATGCTTTGACTTATCAAATTTGGTATCAAGAAGTTTTTAAAAATTCAGACAATAACTTGATAAACGCTATTGATTTTTTGAAACAATCAAGCGTTTTTGAGGGAATTTCAACCATTTATCTGCTTTGTTCACCCGAAGGCATTGTTTGGCAGCCCGACCCATTCCGTGAAAACCCCAATGACCGAGACCGATTATTTGATATTTATGAAAAAACGCTCATAGAGCATCAAAAAACGTATTTTATACTGAGGGGGTCAAAAAATGAACGATTGCAGACGGCTATTAATATCATTCAGTCATTTGTCAAAGATTAATTCTTTCAGCCAACCAAACAACTTTTTGACTATTAACAAGCGTACAAATCAAAAACAATTCACCACCTTCCTTAACATTCAAAACCGTCCGAATCTGTTGAGTTGAAAAAGGGAAATTACGTTGAACCACATTTAAAGTATTGATATTCAAGGCTTTCAGTTGAGTTTTTATTTTTTTAGGATGGTAGTCAAATGTTTCTAAAATTTTGAAAACACGGGCAGGCATTGTTTTAGACTGTGTATTTTTTGATAGAAAAAAACCATTATTTGAAGTCAAAAGGGCTTCATCATTTTTTAAAAATACTTCATAAAACGACGGCAACATACGTGCTTTGTAAAACGCCACATCAGGTTCAATAATGAAATTATACCCATCAGTATTTTCTACATTTTCAAGCGTTTTATCCGTTTTTTCAACCCTTAAAAACTGATTATCTACTTTGATTTTAACAAAAATTGTCGGTTTCAGATTTAGGAAATTTTGAAAATTTCCTAAATCTGCTTGCTCTCTAAAATCTAAAATCACTTCTTTACATTCATTTTCTATACTCAAAACACTAACTGAATGGACATCCGGAAACTGTCTAACAGCTGCATCCACATCATACATCGGCGACATTTTGACTAAAATACGTTTACTTATTTTTTTTAATTTAGGCAACAATTCAACAATATTTGGCGAACAATCTTCTGGTAAAAAGACTTTTTTACCGACATCATC
>JAYTMI010000379.1:0-2718 GCA_043728625.1 Saprospiraceae bacterium
CAGTCGTCAGACTGTCCCTTTTTTTATATGGTCTTAATTAATCCGCCTCGTATTCACATCATTCATACCGCGATCTATTGCCGTTGGAATGGTTGATTCTGGTATGGCATCCACAGGCGGCTCGTCTTGGACTGTTGTTACATCAGCATCGGGCATCGAGTCTCGAACAACGGCTGCCACCGATGCTGGTGGCGGTGTCGCAATAGGCGCAGGCGCAGGGCGTGGTGCGATGTCATCATTATTGATATTCAATAAGTTAAGGAAAAAACGCTCTGAAAAACCAGCAATAAACGCCAAGAAAACGAGAGAACCTGCGTTTTGCATTTTCACACCTGGAATAATATCCCAACTTAAAAATACAAACACGATGATGGCTGCCAAAGCACCAATATTCAATTTCAATTGATTGTTTTTCATATTTTCTTGATAGTCCGTCAGAACCGTTCGGGTTTTTTGAACAGCCATAAGACTGCTTAAAAACGCTCCACCTGCGCCAAAAACAGCTGCACAAATGATGGCAAACCAAGGACGGAGTTCAGGTAAAAATTTATTCAACATCGTATTGTCCCAAACACTTGAATCTGTTTTGACGACCAATGGTAGGAATACCAATGAAGCAATCAAGACATACCACGACCATTTACTGGCTGTATTCAACCGTTCTATTTGCAAACCTGTTGAAATTATAGAGGCTTGTTTGGCTTCATTTATCGCTTCTTTTGTCTTATCCAGTGCCGCCCTCATACCTCCAAGTGTTTGTCCTTCACGACAAGCTTCGCGTTCCAAAAATTCACCCCAAGGATTGTTTTGACCTTTCAAATCGGCTGCCAATCCAAACGCTTGAGCCTTGGCATAATGTGGCGGATAAATCCACACCATATATTGATCTGTCAAATCGAGCATTGTTATGACATCATTGACATCACAATCGTCGTCTTCGAGTGCTTCACGGGAGGTTTGTAGGAAATTGATGATACGTCTTGCTGTCACCAAATCCATATATGGCGTATTGTAGAAATTGTTAAAAGCTGTCCTAAAATCACCTTCCAAGCGCAAATAACGCGCTCTCAGGCTATTGAGGTAATAACTTTGATAGCCTGCTTTTGACTTTTCAGACTTCGTTTGTTTGAGCCATTTAGGTTGTTTCCATGCCTTCTCTTCGAGCCATTTTTCCATGTCTTCTGTTGGTCTAACGGCACTTGCTGGAACAAGTGGGTCGTCGGGGTCAATACCGATTGCCCGTACATTTTTATCATCACCTTCTGGTTGACCAGGTTTTTTGCCAATACCCATTTTTATAGAGGATTTTTTAGATTGAAAATTGTTTTTCGATTTAGTTTCAAATATAGAAATTTTTTTTTAAGACTTTAAGATTTTGTAAACAAAGATTTTGTACACTCTTGCCCCGCCTCAGTATATAGCCGTTTTTTTCATGCATATTTCTTATTTATCTTAGACTTTTTAACAGATTTTGAAAATCTGGTTGAATCAAAGTAAATTTATTTTCATCAATGGTTTGACTACCATACCAAACCCTTTCAAAGACGGTCGTTGTGGAGCGGAAAGGTTCTGAAAAACGATGTTCTCGCATTTCACGGACGTAAATGCGGTTGGTTTTATCTTTTTTCCAAGCAATATCACCTTTTACATGCAGTTCTTTTAAAATGGCGAGGTAGTACAGACGTATTGCCAACGTATAGTTTTTATCAGCAATGGCTTGATGAATGAGTGGGTCGAGTTCGGCGGTTTCTAAGTTTTCCTCTAAGTGTTCAAGGTCAATTTGTACTGAGGGGTCTGCTATACGCCGTTTTTTTGTACCCAAAATATTGCCTTCGCCGACAAAACGAATGATTAAATAAGCCATGAGAGTGATAGCCCCGATGATGAAAAACCATTTCAAAAACTCAAAAAGAACACCCCACATCGGATTGAAGCCAGTATTCGTTACTTTTTTTTGTTTTTCTATTTTATCATTGCTGTAATTTATGCCTGATTTGGCTTGTTCCCAACGGTTTTTGTCAATACTTTTTGACTCCAAAGGTTGTGACAGATACTCTTGTTGTGCTGCGGCATAAGGGCTTTCTCTGCGTTTTTGCGGAATAGCTATTGCATTTTCAAGCGTATCCGTTTCGTCAAAAATGAGTGAATCTGGTGCAGACGGCTGTATCTCTTTTTTTTCAAAAAGACCTTGTGCGACAACCCCCTCAGTATAAAACAGGGTGGAAGCCATGAAAAGTAGGGAAAAGAGTTGTTTCATGCTTAAAATTTTTAGTGAAGAGGCTGTCTCAAAAGGCAAATCGAAATTTTTAGTGCAAAATATTCTATGGTTTTAGACACTATGTTCGGGGAAATTTAAAAGTTTCCCGAACATAAACGCCATCTTGAAGAATTAAATTCTGGACAAAAAAACTTGAAATACCTTTTGAGACATCCTCTATTCCCGCGCCATACCTCTGATTTTCCGTGCTTTACCAATTTGTTTGATACGTTCGAGTAAACTATTCGCTTCATTGATTTCTAAAAGAGAATAAAAAAGAAAGCCAATAGAAGTAAATATAAGTGAAAAGATAGTAAACAATGAAAATGTACTCACAAAAGTCATCAGAACTACAACAATTTCATCAAGGCGAGCTTCTGCCAAAAAAGACATATTCCAACCAAATATCCATAAATAAAAATACAAAAGAGAGGAATTTGTCAATGAAAATATGAGCCAAC
>JAYTMI010000380.1:0-1653 GCA_043728625.1 Saprospiraceae bacterium
AATGCCCTTTTTTTATCATTTTTGAAGACAAATCGTTGTGTTTTACAGGCGGCACAATCAAACCTAAATCAATCGTTTCATCCATCAAAGCCGTTTGAATATCGGCAGAAGTTGGCAATTCTACCAATTTTATGTCCACATCTGGAAAGTGAATGGTTAGTAATTTAATAGTTTCAACAATCCTTTCTCGCAAAGCGAGCTTATAAGCACCGAATCGCAAAACCTGCTTGTGCAAACCTGTTTTTCGGGCTTGTTCAATCGCTTTTTGGCTTAAATCCAATATTTTTTTCGCTTCCCGTAGGAACTCCGCCCCTGCTTCCGTCAATTCAACTTTTCGAGCAATCTGTCGTTTTGACCTTAAAAACAACTCTACACCAATCTCATTTTCCAATGACTGAATTTGTTGGCTCAACGTCGGTTGTGATACGTATAGGTTTTTGGCAGCTTTGCCATAATGCCCTTGTTCGGCAATTTCTACAAAATAGCGGAGGTGTCGCAATTCCATTTCTAATAGGTTTTATCTATCACAATGATACAAAATAAGTATTGGACATTGCGTTTTTAAATGTCGAAATTTGCGAAAAAATCACTAAAAATGGTAGAATTACTTGAAAAACAACCGGCTATACAATCCAAAAAAACAACGGATATTTTACCATTGAATGGTACGGATTACATCGAATTTTATGTAGGCAACGCCAAGCAAGCGGCTCATTTCTACGAAAGCGTCTTTGGTTTTGAGATCATCGCTTATGCGGGTCCTGAAACTGGGGTGCGTGACCGAGCGTCTTATGTCTTGAAACAGGGCAAAATTCGCTTAGTTTTGACCGCTTCATTGCAAGCCAATTCCGCCATTTCAAAACACGTTCAAAAGCACGGCGACGGCGTAAAAGTATTGGCTTTGTGGGTGGACGATGCGACAAAATCGTTTTATGAAACCGTCGAACGAGGAGCAAAACCTGTTTCTGAGCCTGAAATACTGAAGGATGCAAATGGTTCGGTCATCGTGGCATCTATTGAAACTTATGGCGATACAATTCATACTTTTGTTGAACGTAAAGACTACAAAGGTATCTTTTTACCTGGTTATGAAGCTCGTCAAAGCCGTACTTTCAAGAGTGACGTGGGATTGCAATATATTGATCATTGCGTCGGCAATGTGCCTTTGGGCGAGATGAATAAATGGGTAAAATTTTATGAAGATGCCCTGGGTTTCAAGCTCCTTATTACTTTCGACGATGAAGATATTTCGACAGAATATTCGGCTTTGATGTCTAAAGTGGTGTCAAATGGCAATGGTTTTGTCAAATTCCCAATAAACGAACCCGCAAAAGGCAAAAAGAAATCGCAAATTGAGGAATACCTCGATTTTTACAATGGTGCAGGCGTTCAACACATCGCTGTGGCGACAAATGACATCATTCATACGGTCAGTGAACTGCGGCAGCGTGGTGTCGAATTTTTGGAAGTACCTGACACCTATTATGATAGTTTATTAGAACGTGTCGGTCACATTGACGAAGGTTTACAGCCGCTTCGCGACCTCAATATTTTGGTGGATAGAGACGAAGAAGGCTATCTTTTGCAGATTTTTACAAAGCCTGTGGAAGACCGTCCGACCTTGTTTTTTGAGATTATTCAACGAAAAGGCGC
>JAYTMI010000381.1:0-2305 GCA_043728625.1 Saprospiraceae bacterium
CTTTTGGCAGCGATTGGTATTATTTTAATATTAAAACAAATACCACACGCATTTGGCTACGATAAAGATGCAGAAGGCGATTTTACCTTTTTTCAAGCTGATGGAGAAAATACTTTTTCTGAACTTTTCAGCATCGTCGATTTCTTAACGCCCGGGGCATTGATTATCAGCCTTCTATCTATCGTCATTTTAGTTTCTTGGGACAAAACGCCTTTGAAAAAGTTCAAATTTTTTCCAGCGGCTTTGTTCATCGTCCTTTTTGGCGTTGCTTTAAATCAATTTTTCATTGGATATGTTCCAACATTAGTCATCGGTGAATCGCACTTAGTTAGCCTACCACCTTTCGATTTTGGCAATTTATCCACCTATTTTCATTTGCCCAATATAGCGTCACTTAGCAATCATCATGTTTGGTTAGTAGGTCTGACCATCGCCATCGTCGCATCTTTGGAAACCTTGTTGAACATTGAAGCCGTTGACAATATTGACCCACATAAACGGCAAACGCCTCCCAATCGGGAATTAATCGCACAAGGTGTCGGCAATATTTTGGCTGGTCTGTTTGGCGGCATACCTGTCACGTCTGTTATTGTGAGGAGTTCTGTTAACATCAATTCAGGCAATGAATCTAAATTATCTGCTATTTTACATGGCATTTTCATGCTGATTAGTGTTTTGGCATTAGCTCCATTACTCAATTTAATTCCTTTGGCATCTTTGGCGGCGATACTCTTAATGACAGGTTACAAATTAACAAAAATTTCGCTATTTACGAGTATGTACAAAAAAGGATGGCATCAATTCATCCCTTTTATGGCAACGATTTTGGCAATCGTATTTACAGATTTATTGATTGGTATTCTATTTGGTTTATTCATTAGTGGTTTCTTTTTGTTGCGCGACAATTACAGAAATCCATTTGTTATGGAAAAAGATAAACTGCACATCGGCGAAGTCATTCGTTTAGAACTGGCTAATCAAGTCTCTTTTTTAAATAAAGCTTCTATAAAAGATACACTATGGGGTGTTCCAGAAAATGCGAAGGTCATTATTGATGCGACATATTCAGACTTTATTGATGAAGATGTTTTGGAAGTTATTGATGATTTTAAAACCATTGTCGCTCCTGAAAGGCATATAAAACTCAATATAGTGGGCTTAAAAGACAAATATCAATTGTCCGACCACATTCAATTCGTCAATGTTTTAGACAAAGAGACGCAACAGAACTTGAAACCAACAGAGGTTATTGACTTGTTAAAAGCAGGAAACAAGCAATTTGTCAATGGCAAATGGAACGAAAAATATTACCGACACCAGGTCAATGCCACCTCAATGGGACAAAATCCTATGGCTGTAATCATCAGTTGCATAGATTCGCGGACTTCTCCTGACATCATTTTTAATGCAGGCATAGGTGATTTAATCTCGATTCGGATTGCCGGCAGTGTCATAAACCCAGAAATCACAGGCAGCGTCGAATTGGCAATAAAGGAAATTCACGCCAAAGTCATTGTCATCATCGGGCACTCAAATTGTGGGGCGATTAAAGCTTCCGTACATCAGGTAAAAGACCATAATATCGCTTCTATTACGTCGAAAATTGATAAAGCTATTGCTCAATGCGGTTGCAAACCATCAGAAATTGATACCGAGAACGTTGAAATCATGGAAAGTATAACGCAACTCAACACCCAAAATTCGATTTCAGAACTTCTTGAACAAAGCCCTTATTTGCGGGAGCGCATCCAAAACAAGGAAGTCGGTATCGTATCTGCTTATTATGATACCAAAACGGGTGTTGTTCAATTTGAAGATATTACGCAACTCAAAGCTGATGCTCCAAGTTAGGTTCGTTTCATTTAGGCTAATTTTATGACTACTTAGTTTAGACCACAAATTAGACCGATTTGGCAGATGTTCACTGATTTGTTCTTTTGTTTCGTACAGATATAAAGAAAAAATCAGTGAAAATCTGTCGTATCAGTTTAATCTGTGGTCTCCAAATCTACTTCTTGTTCCCCATTTTGCACATCATTCTTGAAAATACTAAAAATCGTCTTACCATAATTACGCACTTGAAACAAATGCGGATGCGCTTTAAAACTATGATTCGGGTTATGTTCCAAAACAAACCAACCATCACCCCTCAGTAATTTCTTCTCAAAAATCTTATCTGGAATAGAATCCAAACCTGCCAAACCATAAGGCGGACCCGCAAAAATATAGTCAAATTGCTCATAAGCCGCCGATATAAATTTGAACACATCGCCTTGAATAATGCGCAAATTGTCTTCAATTTCTA
>JAYTMI010000382.1:0-6188 GCA_043728625.1 Saprospiraceae bacterium
ATCGAAGAGCATATTTATCTCCAAGCAGACCAAGATAGAGAATGGGCTATCGGTGCAAGGAATCTTATCGAGAAATTGCCCCGTAGTTCAGATAAAAAAAGCGGCGGTAAAGGCGATAAAGGTGATACAACACTCCCTAAGTAACTGCTGAACAAAGAGTAATTAGACCTCTTTTCTCACAGTTATCCTAAAAACAAAAGCATCGTTGTCGTATTTATGCGGCAGTGATGCTTTGTTTTTGTCCTCACCAAAGGCTTTTTTTTATCAAACTTACATGCTTTTGTGATAAACTATGCAATGATATGTTGCAACTTTGGTACTCAACACAATCAAAGTTGCAATATATTATTGCAACTTTGGTACTCAACATAACCAACGTTGCTTTGAAACAGACCAACGTTGCTTTGAAATAGACTAACTTTGGTACGCTTCATAACCAACTTTGCTCCGTTTTTAGAATTAGGATATGTCGGATACAAAAGATGTTTTAGGATTTAGGTGCCCTCATGCGAGGAGAACCTAATCCTAAAACATCTTTTGTATTCGACATATCCTAATTCTATTCCTTTACCCATTGCCATATCTTTTCAATTTGGTTTTTATCCAAATCCGATAATTCAAAAGAAGTCAAATGACTGATAACAAGGCTACGAAGGCTGTTACCATTTTCATCTTTTAGATTTTTCAAGCCATCATATCGTTTATGAGCTTCTATTTCTTTGTTTTGAAAGAGTAAAGCATAAGCCATATAAATTTCAAAAGAGATGTGATGAACATCTAATTCTAAACCATGCTTGGCAGATTGTTCTGCCGCAAGGTATTGTTTAGCGAAAAATTGATACCAAGCCAAAGTACCATATTCTGAAGCGGCAATTAATGAGCCGTCTGTTAGGATACCCCTCAGTATCTCTCTGCTTTTAGCCCGTTCTGTTTGTATTTCAACAACCTTTGCATAGTTTTTTTGTACTACCAAAGAGTCGCGCAAGCTACCAAGATTATTAAAAACACGGTTGTATTCCTCTAAAAAACGTAGTTGACCGTTTTGTAAAGCCTTTTGCCTCAAAGCTAACGCACGGCTATACATATTTTGGGCTTTGTCAAGTTGTTTAGTCTTTTCGTAGAATACACCAAAATTATTCAACGACATTGCCAAATCAGGTTCATATTGCTCTGGATTGTTTTTAGCCAAACGTTCATATATATTCAGCGACTGCAAATGGTACTTTTCTGATTCCGATATCTTGTTAATGGTTAGACAAAAAGTACCAAAGTTCATGGCAGTATTTGCTAAATCAGGTTCAAACTGCTCTGGGTTATTTTTGGACAAACGTTCATGTATATCTAAAGCCTGTAAAAAGTATTTTTCCGATTCGGGCATCTTATTAAGCTTTTGATAAAAGATACCCAAGTTCAGGACAGTATTTGCCAAATTAGAATCAAATTGTTTTGGGCTACTTTTAGACAAACGTTCAGAGATACTAAGTGATTGTAAATAGTATTTTTCTGATTCCGACAGCTTGTTAATGGTTTGATAAAAAGTGCCCAAGTTCATTACCGTTATTGACAAATCGGGTTCAAATCGTTGGGGATTGCTTTTAGCCAATCGTTCATAAATATTCAGTGACTGCAAATGGTACTTTTCTGATTCCGATACCTTGTTGAGGGCTTGATAAAAACCAGCTAAATTACCTGTGGTTAAGGCTATTTTAGGTTCAAACTGCTGCGGGTCGTTTTTAGCCAATCGCTCATATATGTCCAATGACTGCAAATAGTATTTTTCCGATTCAATTACTTTGTTGAGAATTTGATAATAATTACCGAGATTCATGGATATCCTTGCCAAATCAGGTTCAAACACCTGCGGATTGCCTTTGGACAATCGCTCATAGATGTCCAATGACTGCAAATAGTATTTTTCCGATTCAGACATATTATTAAGGTTCTGATTAAAGATGGCTAAACATTCTAAAACGGCTGCCAGCTCCGTATCAAATCCTTGTGGATAATTTTTAGACAAACGTTCATAGATGTCTAAAGACTGCTGATAGTATTTTTCTGACTCTGGTATCTTGTTAAGACTCAGATAAGCCGCCCCAAGATTGATATATAACTTTCCCGCTAAATCCTCCTGTGTTGATAAAGCCAACACTTTTTCATAATAAACAATCGCCTTTTGTAATTTATTTTGTTTATAAAGAAAATCAGCCAATGTCCAAAGAATATACACATTTCCATTGTCCAAATCAGCCCCCTCAGTATAAAGCTGCTCGGCTTCATCATATTTATTTTGTAGTTCAGCCAATTGCCCGTCCAGTATCTTCTTTTTAATGATGGCAGCCTTTAAAGTATCGCGTTGCCCCCTTGCGTCAGCTATCTTTTGCTTCGCTATTTTGAGGTTGTCCTCTACTTTTTGGACTTGCGACTCACTTTTCAGAATATCAGAATCTAATTTTTGAAGGTCTGCCTCTTGTTGTTTGGCTTCTTTACTGTTCAAAACCTGTCTTGCCCTCTCAATATCACCCTTTTTAAACGCCTCAAAAGCCCTGCGATAGATAGCATCAGATTGTGCCAAGTCTATGCGCGAGAAATCTTCTGCCATTTTAAAGGCATTTTTCTTTTGGGCTTCCAATTGTTCATCCAATTTAGCTTTCTCAGCATACAAATCATAAATCTGTTTGTTCAGTGCATCGGTATTTGCCCCGTTTTGAGTGAGTTGTTTTTGCAGTTGCGCTATGGCAGCATCTTTCTTTTGCACCTGCTTTTGGTAGTTTGTCTCCAAATATTTTGTCGAAATATTGTAGTAAGTCACCGCATTGGCATCACGCTCTCCTTTTTTGCAAACGACAAGACGTATTTTATAATTTGGATTATCGGTTAAGGTGATATTGAGTTCGCGTGGGTCATTGACTAAATCATAAATCGATGTACCCAGTTCCACGGTCACCAAATCACCGACTTTTCCATTCGGAAATGTCAGCACAAACACCCCCTCAGTATTTGTATTGGTTCTGGTAATTGTTGGTGAAGCTCCGCGTGCAGTGATTTGCAAAGTTTTCATCTTTTCACCTGTGTTCTGGTAAGTGATGATGCCGCGTAAAGTGACTTCTGCAAAGGTTGTGAGGGCTGTAAAACATAAAATAATGGAGAATAGAGTCGCTTTCATTGTGGAAAATGGTTTTTAATGATGATGATGATTTATAATTACTTCGTCATTGCGAGGAACGAAGCAATCTGTATTTCTTAGCTGAAGTCTTTCTATTATTTAATTTTCTGCGTTCAATAAAAGATTGCTTCGTACCTCGCAATGACGAAGCCTCTTTTTTATACAAGAGTCGTTTATTAGTCTATTATAATTTCTGCGGGCTGTTTAGGGTTGGGTGTCATAAATTTATCCCACACAATTCTACCTTTTACAATCACCGTCACAGGGTATTCAGACTGTTCTTTATCGGGTGGTATATTGATTTCAAAATAACCATTGGCATCAGTTGTATCTACAAAAGCCCCTGTTCGGACAATCGCATCGGGTACAAAAGCATTTTGCTGCCGCACAATACCCGCCACTTTACAAAAACGACAACTCGATTGCACGGCTAAATATATCGGTTCACCATTGAGTAAGTACGTCGAGTCTTTGTGGGTCAAGACGTACCCCTCAGTACCTTCCAGCCCAATGCCTATACGCTTGTTACGAAAGGTAGCAGGCACTTCATTGAAGGTATTTTGTCCATGCTCACCGACTGTGGCGACATCGCGTCTGCCACCAAAGTCTGCAACGAGTTTGGTTTCTTTGAGTTGTAGCATGTCTTGTCGTCCGCCGTTGCCATGCGTATAGACCACGAGGGAGAAAGATTTGCCATCGCCCCCCTCTGAACTGTTGCCACAGAACTTAAAATAGACAACGAGTAAAATTATTATGCTCGCGCCGATAGCCATGAGCACAGTGAGGAGGTGACTTCGAGTCACCCCCTCACTTGTCCTTGACTCACTTGTTGTTGAAGCCCCCCCCTCAGTATCCAAGCGGTCAATGATGTCCAATAAAGCGTTATTGATTTTGTTCAATTCAATGTTTAATGGCGTGGTGTCTTCCAAACCCAAATGATATTGCGTTTTATACTTTGTAAAACGGGCAGCCATAATGTTGATTTCATTATTCAAATCCCTATCAGAAGTGGTGAGACGACGGAGTTCGGCAATGACTTCTTTGGTTTTGCTTTCTGCAATCAGATTTCGGAGTATCTGCTTCATGTTAGTTATATTTTCAAAAACAAATATCTAAAAAACATTCCTAATAACACAGCTTTCTACCTCTTCAAAAAAGTTCTTATTTCAAGTGTAACACCTATGCAAAACGTGCGTTACTAAAATTGTGTCGTATCAAAGTATCTTGCGGCATCTTTAACATCTTTTCATCATCTATAAAACCGTATTCACATGCGCGCTATCAGCAAAGATGAGGCTTATGACCTCTACGATAAACTTACTGAATTGGCTCATGCCTTAGCTGCCGCACAAGGTGTATCGCCAGAGACATGTACTGACCCTATTTGCCAACGTTGGCGCAGACTCCGCAGTATTGACGAGATTGAAGACGATTATTTACTCATCTTGACAGAGGAAGACAGTCCGCTTTTTTTGCTCAACGAAAAGGGTATTGTAGATGATTTTATGAATGGCGGCATTATGACTGTTCCCGCAGAGGGTTTCAAAGAGGTCTATCGAGACGACAAAATGCTCACGGTCGAATATACTGACGGGTGCATTGAGTACTATGAAGCGCATAAAGAATTGAAAGATGTGTATAGCGCACATTCGACTAATCAGCTAACCGTTACGGTCCCTTTTCCTAATTCTCAAAACTAATCTTTTAATGGTGAATGGCGAATGGTGAATATTCACCATTCACCATTCGCCATTCACCATTAAAAAATTCACCATTACTTTATCAATCGTTTTTGCAAGTCTTCCAACGATACGCCTTTTGTTTCAGGCATCATAAACCACACATAGAGGAGTTGTAAGACCATCATAAAGCTGAAAAAAGCGAATATCGGTGCGCCACCATAGGTTTTAGCAAAATAAGGGAAGCTGCTGGCGATGATGGCGGCAAAAACCCAGTGCGTCAAGCTGCCCCAAGCCATGCCCGAAGCCCTAACACTGTTCGGAAATATCTCTGAAATGAATACCCAAATCACGGCACCTTGTCCGATGGCGTGAGAAGCGATGAACATGAAGATAAAATAGGTTGTCATGCCGTGACCGTTGGTATAAAAGGCATACGCCACCAACGCCAACGAGACGATATAACCGACTGAACCGATGTACATCAATGTCTTGCGCCCCAAACGGTCTATAAAGTACCAACCCGCAATGGTGAAAACTAAATTGACCACACCGATACCCGCCGTTGACAACAAAGCACTCGATTGACCCAAACCTGTCATCTCAAAAATGCGCGGCGCAAAGTAAATAATGGCGTTGATGCCCGATAATTGATTGAAAAAAGCAAACAAAAACGCCAACAGAATGGGTGTAGAGAACTTTGTAGAGAAAAAAGACTCTTGTACGCCTGCGTTGTCGCCTTGCTGCGAAGCCTTTATTTCTTCAACGGCTTTGTCCACATCGGGTTCTGTAATGGCTAATACCTCACGGGCAGTTGCTTCGTCGCCTTTGCGTGTGATGAGCCAACGCGGACTTTCAGGTGTAAAGAGTACCATCGCTGAAAATACCAATGACGGCAATGCTACCACGCCCAGCATCCATCGCCAATCGTTGTCGCCACCGAATCCATCGAACAGATAGTTAGAAACATAAGCGATGAGGATACCAAAAACGATATTGAACTGAAAAGAGATGACCATACGCCCGCGATACTGAGGGGGGGCTATTTCTGAAATATAAACAGGCGCAACAACAGAAGATGCGCCAATGCTCAAACCACCAATGAAACGGAAAATCATAAACATATTGACATCTGTGGCGAAGGCTGCACCCAACGCAGAGACAAAAAAGAGGATGCCAATCCACAACAAAGTTGCTCTACGTCCGAATTTATCTGCTGGAATGCCGCCAAAGGCTGCGCCAAAGATGGTGCCGTACAAAGCCGTGCCGACAGCAAAGCCTAATTTGATGTCGCTCAAGTTCCAAAGAGCTTGAATGTCTTTTTCTGCGCCCGAAATAACGGCTGT
>JAYTMI010000383.1:0-1717 GCA_043728625.1 Saprospiraceae bacterium
CAATAGCGGATGCAATGATGCCTACCGATATTAATGTATTGGCAATCTGTTCATTCCCTTCTTTATGCGCATCTGGATAGTAGTGGTCGCCCATTAAAAACATCAACATCGGCAGCAAAATGGACACTTGAAGTACCCAACTCAACCTTTTTGACAACGGATACTGAGGGGTCATAAAACCATGATACAACAGCCACGCAAACAGCGCACCCGCTCCAAATTGCAAAAACCGATTGGCTGTAAAATTGTATTGAAAACTGTAAAAGTCAGGAAACCAAGTATTTGGCGGCACATTGAGGAGCAAACCAATAGCAACAAAAAGCAAAATGATAGGCAGCAATCGTTTTCTAAAAATCCAAAAAACGGGTGCCCACAACAAATAAAACTGCTCCTCGACTGCCAAAGACCAAAAATGCCCCACTTGAAACTGGTTGCCATGATGCCACAATGTTTGAAAATTGATACTAAAAGTACCCAAATACCATAGATTTTCAAGCAATTGCGAAGTAGGCTGAACTGTTGGCGGGTAACCTAACCAACCGCCAAAAAACTGACTGAACGTTGTCCCACATATAATAGAGGTGATGCCGACGGCAAAATAAAGGGGCCAAATCCTTAGAAAGCGGCGCATGTAAAAATGGCGTACTTTGACGGTTTGGGTTTCCTCGATTTCTTTCATCAACAAAAAACTAATGAGGAAACCGCTTAAAACGAAGAAAAAATCAACGCCAAAACTGCCCAATTTGTCTGCAAAAGGCGAGTAAACGCGAATACCAATAGCATCACTATGTTTAAAAAGCATAGATTGACAATGCCCGATGATGACCGCAAACGCTGCCAAAAAACGCAAACCATCTAAGTTTTTGAAATAAATATCTTCTTTTTTACCCGCATTCATGCCGCAAATGTAGTTCAATCTTTCAGCAATTTGTCCACCACTTTTCGCACGCCTGTTGTCGCGGGTTCAGCTATGACCGTTAAGTTTTTTCTTTGATTCAATTCGTAATTGAGGGCGGGCTGTGGGTCAACATAATAAATATCCGCCTTGCCATGTGCAAAACTGACCAAACCTGCAGCGGGATAAACTTGCATCGAACTGCCTACAACAATAACAATTTTGGCTTCCGAAACGGCTTGCGCAGCATACTGAATCATCGGCACATCTTCGCCAAACCAGACGATGTTTGGGCGCAATTGCGAACCATCTCCAGCTTTATCACCTATGTTTATATCCTCTTGACAGTCATAAATCAAATCAGGATTGGCGGACGAGCGTGATTTCCGGAGTTCACCGTGCAAATGAATGACTTTAGTACTGCCAGCACGCTCGTGCAAATCGTCCACATTTTGAGTGATAACCGTCACGTTGTATTCTTTTTCTAATTCAACCAAAGCCGTATGCCCTGCATTGGGTTCTACATCGAAGAGTTGACGGCGACGGTCGTTGTAAAACTTCAGCACCAAGGCGGGGTTTTTATGGAAGCCTTCTGGCGTCGCCACTTCTTGAATATCATGATTTTCCCACAAACCATCGGCATCCCGGAAGGTTTTGATGCCACTTTCAGCACTCATCCCCGCACCTGTCAAAACAACTATTTTATCCATAGTTTGATAAATTAATTTGACTTAATAAAATATCTTATAAACTTATTTTGACTTAATAAAATATTTAAATTCTAAAATTTGACTTAATAAAATATCCAATTTTAAACAAATT
>JAYTMI010000384.1:0-6087 GCA_043728625.1 Saprospiraceae bacterium
ATTTTCAAAAAAACCTAACCTCAAAGTCTCGGAAACGTTGCCGCTATTAAACATCTGATACCCAATCTATTAACTTATTTTTGTGAAAGAATCATTAAAAATTAAAACAACAACAAGATGTTTAAACAGTCATTCGTCACTATCCTTTGCTTTTCCCTTTTATCAATGACTTTATCTGCCCAACAATTGGCTTTTCCAGAAGCAGAAGGTGGCGGACGTTTTGCGCTTGGTGGACGTGGCGGCACCGTCTATGAAGTCACCAATCTCAATGATGCGGGTACAGGCAGTCTGCGTGATGCCATCAGCCAACCCAATCGCACCATCGTTTTTAGGGTATCAGGTGAAATCAAATTGCTAAGCAAATTGTCGTTGAAACAAAGCAATATCACGATTGCAGGACAAACGGCACCCGGTGACGGCATCTGCTTGACAGGTTATACCTTGAATATTCAAGCGAGTAATATCGTCATCCGCTACATCCGCAGTCGGTTTGGCGATGCCAACGCAGTGGAAGACGATGCCATCAATTGCTGGTCGGGCAATTATCAAAACATCATCATTGACCATTGCTCGTTCAGTTGGTCTATTGACGAAACAGCGACGTTTTATGACATCAAAAACTTCACTTTGCAATGGTCCATCATCAGCGAAAGCCTTTTTAATTCCGTCCACATGAAAGGGCAACACGGCTATGCTGGTATTTGGGGTGGCGAAAATGCGGCATATCATCACAATCTCATGGCACATCATACGTCTCGGACACCTCGTTTCAATGGTACACGTTATGTTGGGCAACAATTTAAGGACTCAACTGACTTCCGTAACAATGTCATTTACAACTGGGGCAATATCAACTCTGGCTATGGTGGCGAAGGCGGTTTTTACAATATGGTCAACAATTATTACAAAGCAGGACCTGCCACGCCAGGCAGTTTGACGACAAGTTCGGCATCGAACAAGCGCAACCGCATTTTCAACTATACCAGTTTTTATTACAATGGTACAGATACCGTTTGGGGTGGCAAATTTTATATGACGGGTAATTATGTCGCAGGATACCCCGATGTCACAGCCGATAACTGGACAAAAGGCATGCAAAAAGACAGTTATGCGGGCGCAGCAGTTTTGTTAACTGCCGCAAAACAAACCAACACTTTTCCTTATCCAACCATCAGAACCCAAACCGCAGAAGACGCTTATGCTTCTGTTTTGGACAGCGCAGGAGCGATATTGCCTTGTCGTGACACCATTGACCGCCGCATCGTCCGCGAAACACGCACAGGCACAGCTACTTTTGAAGGCGCAACGTATGCGGCAGTAACAGGTACGGGTATTTCGCATCCATCGGGCATCATTGACAGCCCAACGAATGTCGGCGGCGTTCCTACCTATAACTCAACGGCTGCCCCTTTGGACACTGACCACGATGGTATGCCCGATACATACGAAATATCAAAAGGCTTAAACCCAAACAATGCCGCTGACCGCAATACTATTGCTGCAAACGGTTACACACAGCTTGAAATTTATCTCAACTCAATAACAAGTCCTTGTGCAACCCGCACCGCAACGGTGGAAACAGACCCCTCAGTATTTTCCATCCATCCAAATCCAGCTAACGACCAATTAACAATCACTCATTCTGATGTAACAAAAGAAGCGATTATCACGGTTTATGACATAAATGGTAAGAAGTTGTTGTCAAAAACAACGGTTGGTAAGGCACAAACAGCGATTGATGTCAGTCCTTTGGTCAATGGTCTTTACTTTATTGAATGTTTGAGTGGTGAGAAACGGGCGGTTTTGAAATTTGTGAAACAGTAGTATTGAAGCAAAATTGGCAGAATGACATCGAGTCATTCCGCCAATTTTGTTCATTTATTTGCTTTTTTGTTTTTAACTGGTCGAATACCCGTTAGTATTTCAGCGAAATCATCTGCCGAAATAACAGTAACAGAAGGGAATCTGACTTTTTTCAAAACATTAAAATGTTTGTCCTCCGTACAGATGAAATGTGCATTTGCGGCTACTGAACAATCCACGAATTTATTATCATCTGGGTCAAGGGTAATAAGATTCCAGAAATAGTATTTGTTTATATGAACAACATCTGGTGAATTTTCAATAGCCTTCATGACGTTTTCCTCAACTTCTGGGCGGAATTTCTCAGATAGTTTTTCGCTGTATTCGTCAAGAATATCAGTTGTTACACACAATTCAAATTCACCATTTTGGAAAGCTTGCCAAATCACATGATACTCAGTACGCTTTGAAATAGCCACAAGTAAAATATTGGTATCTAAGACAACTCGTTTCATTTTTGGGTTTTAGCACTTTTATAAGCTGTTCTCATGTGTTCGGCTTTAAAGGCTTCGGCAGTGTAGCCTTTCTCATCCCAATCTTCATTGGCTACGGCAGTTGCTTTTTCAGCAAAATAACGAACAATCATCCGTTGAATGGCTTTTAAGTCTTCATCTGAAACGTCTTGTGCAAAAAGTTGAAGCAATCTTAATTGAATATTGCTCAAAGGTTGTTTATCTATTAAAGCATCCATATTGAATTGATTTTTTACAAAAATAAACTAATTGAATAGTAAAAAGTGGTTTTTAACAAAAAAATTGACATTAGGCTCAAAATTAAAGCACAAAGTCAAAAATGAATAGAGCAAACATTTTAAAAGTCCTCAGAAAGTAATAATCATAGAACATAGACGGTTTCCTTGCTCTTTTTTAAAATTGAATCCTCTAATTCTTACCTTTACCCTATAATTTTAAAAATTTATACAAAATTACAACAATATGAAAACGTTAAACGTCGGTCTCATCGGTTTCGGTCTCTCTGGTAGATACCTCATTTCACCTTTTTTAATGACCAACCCAAACTTCCGTTTGAAAACGGTTGTGCAAAATTCAGCATCAACAGCATCAGAAATATACCCCTCAGTAAAATCGGTCAAAAACCTCGATGAAGTCATCAATGACAAAGACATTGACCTCGTTGTTGTCAGCAGTCCCAACGAAACGCATTTCGATTATGCCCGCCGCAGTCTCTTGGCGGGTAAGCATGTTTTGGTTGAAAAGCCTATGGCGGCAACCGTTGCAGAATGTGAGATATTGATGGATTTGGCAGAAAAACAAGGAAAAGTGTTGTCTATTTATCAAAATCGGCGTTTCGATGGTGATTTTCAAACGGTTCAACAAGTCATCAAAGACGGTCTCGTAGGCGAAGTTTTGAACTATGAAGCTCGTTTTGACCGTTGGTCCCCAAATGCCAATCCTAAAAAATGGAAAGAAATACCTTCGTTGGCAACGGGCGTTTTATACGATTTAGGCGCACACATTCTCGACCAAGCGCTCGTTCTTTTTGGTACGCCTAAAAGTTTCAGCGGTCAAGTGATGACACAACGTGAAAACACAAGTATTGACGATGCCTTTGACCTGCGATTGGATTATGGGCGTTTTCAAGTCTCCCTAAAAGCCAGTCTTTTAGTACGCGAACCTACGCCGCGTTATCGGATTAACGGTACACATGGCTCCTTTGTGAAATACGGTATTGACCCACAAGAAGATATGCTCAAAGCAGGTATGAGCCCTACCGACAAAGGTTTTGGCGAAGACAATCCCGCATTTTATGGCACTTTGAATACGGATCTCAACGGACTACACATACAGGGGACGATAGAAACTAAGGCAGGCAACTTCGGGCTTTTGTTTCAAAACCTCTACGAAACTATCGTCAATGGCGGTGAATTGTCAGTGAAACCAGAACAGGTTATTGAGCAAATTCGGATTATGGAGACGGTGAAGAAAGGAAAATCGCAACGCTTTTAGCCCCCCTCAGTATAAAATGCTCAAAAAACCTTAACCTTTATACTCGACTCTCTGATAATCAATCTACTCGGCATAACAACTGTCTGCGGTGTCATATTTGGGTTTTTGATATGCTCCAAAAGCAATTGGCAACTTTTTGAACCAATTTCGTAAGCCGGTTGCTCAACGGTTGTCATACTGGGTGTGACAACTTCTGTTATCGGTGCATTCATAAAACCAGCAATAGCTATATGCTGCGGAATTTTATAGCCATAACGCTTCAAGGCGAGCATCGCACCTATCGCTTTGCGGTCGTTGACACAAAACAGCGCATCGGGCAAAGGTCTGACTTCCAATAACTTAGACATGTCACGCAGTCCATCTTCTTCTGTATAACCCGAATAAAGAATATATTTCTTATTAATGGGCAGACCGTTTTTCTCCAAAGCATCAAGGTAGCCTTGCAGTCGTTGTTTCGATATATTGAGGCTTTTACTACCTGCTAAATGTGCTATACGTGTAAAACCTTGATCTATAAAGTGTTGCGTCACATCGTACGCCCCTTGATAATCATCTTGCACAACTTTTGATGTTTGAATATCATTCAAAACACGGTCGAAAAAAACGATGGGCAAGCCTTGATCTATCAATTTTTTAAAATGTTCAGAGGTATTTGTTTCACCCGAAACAGAAACCAATAAGCCATCTAAACTATTGACATTCAAATTTTTAAGAATTTTTTTCTCTCGCTCCAATGACTCGCCAGAGATAAAAAACATGACATTGTAACCCACACTATATGCCACGTCTTGAATCCCCTTAACGACCATAGAAAAATAATAAACAGCTATTTCAGGCAACAAAACACCTATCATATTGGTGTTTTGTTTCACAAGACTAACTGCATAAGGATTAGGTTTGTAATCAAGTTCTTCTGCCAACGCCATGACCTTACGACGCGTTTCAGGACTGACATCGTAGGCATCGTGTAAGGCACGTGAAACCGTCGAGATAGAGATACCCAACGTTTGCGCGATGTGTTTGATCGTGATATTCTTATTGTTTTTCATATACTTACTTTATCTCAAAGTTAGAAACTTTTCCAAAATATTTCAATTGGAACAAAAAAAGATGATTTCCTCTTTCACTTAAAAGGTCAAATTAGTCAACAAAGCCTCTTTTTCTATTAGTTTTCCTAACAAAATGACCTGATTTTTGGCTCTAAAAAAATTATGCTTCGGGTATTTTTCGCCGTAATACACATCGTTATTGAGATAATCTGTCAAAAAACGAAGAGCTTGCATGTAAATCATAAACTTTCCGGCATAGAAAAAATGTTGCTTTTCGGCTTCCGTCAATTCATTTTGCATCTCATTGTAATAACCCCGAACAATGGCTTTATAAAAATCATCTCTAACCTCAATTTTACTAAAATCCGTTTCCTCTTCGCTCACAGGTGACAGGTATGTTCGCATCATATCGCCCACGTCGCTGATAAAATAGCCAGGCATAACCGTATCTAAATCAATGACACACAAACATTTATCCATGTCATTAAAAAGCACATTGCTGATTTTAGTATCATGGTGCGTCACCCGCAACTTAAAATCGGGGTTGGTTTTGATGTTTTCAAATTCAGTAACAACATCTGCATTTTCCTTAAAAATACCAATCAATTCGGCAGCTTCACTGATGCGTTCTTTATTGCCCTTTTCTAAGGCTTCTTGAAATTGTCTGTACCTCAAACTCAAATCGTGAAATTGAGGTATCGTCGTTGTCAATTTGTCTATTTTACACCCCCTCAGTAAAAACGTAAATTTTCCAAATTGTGCAGCCGCTTCGTAAGCCTGTTCGGACGTTTCCACAACATCCTTAGAATGAGAACCTTTTACGAAAGGGAACAGTCGGTAGTAATTTTTTGGTAATTCATTTATATTTAGAAAATCTTTAACGTTTCGCAAATATCCCTCTTGGATAATTACCAAGTCCCCCCCCTCAGTATTTTTCACTGGCGAAACGAGTAAATACTCAGGATAAAACGCACCTAAATACTTGGCTATCAAGCTGATATTGGCAGCAATATCTTCAGGTTTTTTAAAGATAGCTTGGTTGATGCGTTGTAAAATATAGACATCATTTGGCGTTTTGACGCACCATGTATTGTTGATGAGACCACTACCAAAACCCTCAATTTCTAAAGATTCAATATCTAAACCGTAGGCTGACAAAACGGATTTTAAAATCATAAGTATAAGGACAAATTGAAATAAAAGATGTT
>JAYTMI010000385.1:0-2928 GCA_043728625.1 Saprospiraceae bacterium
TTGCTCATTTTCTGTTTTTGGACAACTTGAAAATATGGTATTCATAGCGTTTTACAAAATTTTCAAGAAGTTATCGGAAACGTTTTCGTTGAATTATCCGAAAACTTCTAATGCTTAAAGTACATTTGTGCTTAAACCATTATCAAATAAAAATCATACAAAATGAAAAAAATACTAAGTCTTTTAGTCGTTTTTGCTTTTTTGAGTACCACTCTTTCAGCACAATCAAAAGCCGAAAAAGCCGTAGCAGCAGCCGTCGAAAACTTGCGTCAAGCAATGGTCAGCGGCGACAGAACAGCCTTGTCAAATATTGCCGCAGAGGATTTGAGTTATGGTCATTCAAGCGGTCTTCTCGAAGATAAAGCCAAATTTGTTGAGGCAATTGCAAGCGGAAAGTCGAATTTTGAAAAAATTGATTTAACAGAACAGACCATTAAAGTGGTTCGTAAAACAGCAATCGTGCGGCATAATCTTTTTGCGGAAACAAATAACGCAGGAAGCGCACCAGGAACGGTGAAATTATCTATTCTCACTATTTGGCAAAAACAAGGCGGTCTTTGGAAACTGTTAGCACGACAAGCCGTGAAATTGCCATAGTTCCTTAAAAAAATCGTTCTTTTTTAATGTTAGATTGATAATATACTTGAATATTGACTGTTCAACCAATTGTATTTTATGCCCTCAAATTTTAATTAAAAAAACTAAAAACGTATGAATTTATTTGATTTAACGGGCAAAATAGCCCTCGTAACAGGTTGCAAACGCGGTATCGGCATGGCAATGGCAGTCGCCTTAGCAGAAGCAGGTGCGGATATTTTGGGCGTCTCGGCAAGTTTGGAACTCGAAGGCAGCGACATTGAAAAGGCTGTTTTACTGAGGGGTCGGAAATTTAAAGCCTATCAAGCTGATTTCGGCAACCGTGAAAGCCTTTATGCCTTCATCGAGCAAGTGAAAAAAGAAAACCCAGTCATAGATATTTTGGTCAATAATGCGGGAACGATACTCCGAAAACCTGCTGTTGAACATCCCGACGAATATTGGGATACTGTGATTGAAGTGAACTTGAATAGTCAATTCGTTTTGTCACGTGAAATCGGCAAGGAGATGGTACTGAGGGGGTCGGGAAAGGTCATTTTCACGGCTTCTTTGCTTACTTTTCAAGGCGGCATCACCGTTCCAGGTTATGCGGCGTCGAAAGGTGCGATTGGTAGTTTGACTAAGGCTTTGGCAAATGAATGGGCTTCAAAAGGGGTCAATGTCAATGCGATTGCACCTGGTTATATCGCTACGGACAACACGTCGGCTCTGCGTGCAGATGAAGTCCGCAATGCACAAATTTTAGCACGGATTCCTGCGGGTCGTTGGGGTCAAACGGAAGACTTTAAAGGCGCAACCATCTTTTTAGCATCGAAGGCATCGGACTATGTGCATGGCACTATTTTGACAGTTGATGGTGGCTGGATGGGACGTTAAGTAATGATGAATGATGAAGTATAAATGATGAATAAGATTCGTCGAAATACAAACAGCCCTGAAAGGGCGATAGATGTTAGGGTAGGGTAACGCCCTATCGAACTATCGAAAATAAATATCATTAAACAATTAGAAATCAATTAATTAGGTTACACGAATAACGAGTAACCAATAACCAATAACGAGTATGCAAACAAGATACGAAAGTAGCCCCAACGAAGTCAAAACAATGACAACAGGGCAATTGCGAGAGAATTTTTTAATAGAAAATTGCATCGTCGCAGGTGAATTAAACTTCGTTTATTCTCATTACGACCGTATGATTATTGGCGGTGCGATGCCGACTACTGAAGGGTTGACATTGGGCAATTATGAGCAACTAAAAGCCGATTATTTCCTTGAACGTCGTGAAATGGGCATCATCAATGTCGGTGGTGACGGTACGGTAACGGCGGATGGAAAAACATATAACGTGAGCCGTTTGGATTGTATTTATCTTGGAAAAGGTACAAAATCGTCTGTTTTTGCAAGCAATGACGCAGCGAAACCGGCGCAATTCTACATCCTTTCAGCTCCAGCCCACCACGATTATCCGAATAAATATATGCCAAAAGAAGATGCTTCTCCTATGACAATCGGCAGCGCAGAAACGGCAAATCATCGGACAGTTTATAAATATATTCATGCTGATGGCATCAAAAGCTGTCAATTGGTGATGGGTTTGACAACATTGCATACAGGTAGTGTTTGGAACACAATGCCTTCGCACGTACACGACCGTCGTATGGAAGCTTATTTCTATTTTGATGTGCCGAGCGACCAAGCTGTTGTTCATTTTATGGGTCAACCGCAAGAGACACGCCACATTTTTATGGCAAATCACCAAGCGGTTATTTCGCCGCCGTGGTCTATTCATTCGGGTTGCGGCACGACAAATTATGGCTTTATTTGGGGTATGGCGGGAGAAAACTTTAATTATACCGATATGGATGTGGTGCAGATTAATGCGTTGAGATAATATAAAAATGTCGGACTCAAGGTCGGGGAGGTTTCAAACCTCCCCGACCTTAAACGCTGATTTTAGATTTATAAATAATTGAAAATGAATCTTTTAAATAAAAAATACGCTGTTGAAAATTTGAATATTGATGCAGCACAATTTGACTTACCAGAGCGTGTTTTACAGTTCGGAACAGGTGTTTTACTGAGGGGTCTGCCTGACTATTTGATTGACAAAGCGAATAAGCAAGGCGTGTTTAATGGTCGTATTGTAGTCGTCAAAACGACAAGTTCAGATTCATCGGATTTTGACAAACAGGACGGCATTTATACCCTCAATGAACGCGGTGTTATGGGCGGTGAAACGGTCAATCAATCAACTGTATTGACAGCTATCAGCCGTGTTGTGAATGCAACGGACGAATGGGCGACGATTTTGGCTTGTGCCGAAAACCC
>JAYTMI010000386.1:0-5118 GCA_043728625.1 Saprospiraceae bacterium
CAATTCCAAAGGAATTAAACATGAATAACCGTAGATTTCATCTACGGTTATTCATGTTTAATTCCTTTGGAATTGTGATAATTGACGATTTTCAACTGACAATTTATTTTGTTAGAAAATTCGGAATGATTCATGTTTGACCCCCTCAGTAAAAATCCTATTTTAACGCCGTATTACGTCATTGACGATTGCTATTTTATCCAATTCACGACTAATCGCAATGCGTTTGATGTTTGTTAAGCCATATTTTGATAAATCTACGAGTTCTTTCCAACGTTTTTCAGGGTCAATAGGATTGAAACCATAGAGTTTTGAACCATAACCCATGATGAAAGTGCCGTCGGGCATGAGGTCAAAATCCTCTGAACCAGGCAGGGTTTCAATCAAAATATTGCTGCTATACGTAATCGGGTCGAGCGATTTGATATACCACGTTTGCGCAGTTGCTTTTTGAACAAAAGCCAATTTACCATCGCTCATACGTTCAAGACAACGACCGATGCCACCGCCCAACTGAATGGAAGACTGGTCTTTGACATTGACAATTTTGAGGTAATTCTCTTGCCCATTGACGATAAACATAGCGACTTTATCATTCGACAACCAACAATGATAGCCGACTCCTTGATGTAAAGACAACAAATCACGTCCACCGTCTGAACGGTCATAAGGATAAGACCACAGTCGTTGTGCGCCGCCGCGTGAATGGACATCCACACGCACACAAGAAAAGGAACGCGGGTCGGGCGTAACGGTTGGTGAATACTCTGATTCTGCCGTTGCGGTGATACGCGTCACAGTGTTGTTGAGTAAAGAAAGCGACAAAATGTCCGTCTGACTCGTGTCATAGGGCGTTTGAACAGCGATGTAAAGTTCGTTGTTGTTGACCCATTGCGGCTGATTGTTGTAGCCGTAGAGGTTAAAAGCAGTCAAAAAACGGGCATTTTTGATGTTTATGCCTGCTCCGTCGCGCTCCATATTGAAGCAATAAACGTGAGAAATAGGCAGTTGCGCTACTGAGGGGGTCGCTTTTAATGCAAAAAGCGAAACGACGAGGGCAATTTTTGTAGAAAGCTTCATAGTGCTGGATGTTTGAAAAGTGAAATATAAATGATGAAGTAAGAATGATGAAATATGAATGTTAAAACAGGGTATTTTAACATTCATACTTCACCATTCTTATTTTATAATTCATTACGTTTTTTCATTAAATAGTAAATCGGTAATCCCAAACCGACGATGAGGAGACCTCTGCCGGTGTTTGCTGTTTTAGTGTAGAGCAAAATTAGGCAAATTCCTATTGTTATCAAAATGTAAATGATGGGTATGTATGGGTAAAGTGGTACACGGTACGGACGCTCTGTTTCTGGCTCTTTTTTGCGCAAAGCAAAAATACCTGCGATGGTGACGCAATAGAAAATAAGCGAAGCAAAGGTTGCATAATCGAGTAAATCGCCATAAGTGCCTGATAGACAAAGGAGACTTGCCCACACGCACTGCACCCAAAGCGAAAAACCGGGTACATCGAAACGATTAAGTTCTGATGCTTTTTTGAAAAACAAACCTGCTTCGGACATGGCGTAATAGACCCGTGCACCCGACAGTATCAAGCCTGAATTGCAGCCAAATGTTGAAACCATAATCAACGCTGCCATGATAGCGGCGGCGGCATTGCCAAATATCTGATAAGCGGCGGCAGTACCTACGCGGTCGTTGTCTGGAAACATGATGCCTCTTCCAAGCGCATCGGTCGCTGCGGGGTCACCATGAAGCGGTAATAAATTGAGATAAGCCAAGTTTGCCGACACATATAATACAGTCACGATGAGCGTTCCGAGGAACAAGGACATCGGGATATTGCGACGTGGGTTTCTGATTTCACCGGCAATGAAAGTAACGTTGTTCCATGCATCGCTTGAAAATAAAGAACCGATAATGGCAGTGCCCATAGCAAGTAAAAGTGCTAAACTGCCTAAACTTTCGGTATGCCAAATGCCATCTGCTCCTTTTGAGGTTGTGGTAGCGACCCAGGGGTTGGCAAAATTTTCTGCAAGGTGGCTTTTTCGAGCAAAAAACAAACCTAACAAAATGAGCGCAAACAAGGCTATCAACTTCGCCATGGTGAAGACAAGCTGAATGATTTTACCATTTTGAACGCCACGGCTGTTGACATACGTTAAAAAAATGATGCTGACAATGGCAAAAACTTGAGCTGTATTGATGGAGAATGAACCGAGTTGTAGCACAATATTATCTGCACTGAGTTCAGGTATAAAAAAACCTGTGTATTTGGCGAAAGCCATGGCTACGGCTGCAATTGTACCTGTTTGAATGACCGAAAACACTGTCCACCCGTACAAAAAAGCCGATAAATTGCCCCAAGCCCTTTGAATATAAACAAATTGACCGCCTGCTTTGGGCATCATACCTGCCAATTCGCCATAGCTGATAGCGGCAATAATGGTGATAAAGCCCGTCAAAACCCATAAAAGAATGAGCCAACCCGAGCCGCCTACCATACGCCCCATGTCGGCAGAGACGATGAAAATGCCTGAGCCAATCATGCCGCCACTGACGAGCATGGTGCCGTCGAGTAAGCCCAATGAGCGACGAAATTCCTTTTTTTCTTCTTGTTTTTCTGCCATAATAATGGTTGATAAAAGATTGGTTTGTGTTTTGTTAAAAAAAGATAAAGCGAAAGATAAATATTTTTACAGAGCCGTTGATACTGAGGGGGGGGAAATTTTCGAGATTTCAAAATTTCATTGCTGCCTGTTTATGTTTGAAATCTTAGAATTATAAAATCCCTATTATCTTTGTCAGAAAATTCAGATAAAATTTCATTATTCTGTCACAACGTAAATTTTAAAAATTTAAAAATGAGTATTCAAGAATATCAATCAGGTGTAAAAGATCGCGTCACTTCATGGCATTTGAAGCGCAAATTGATGTGGTTTTTAGGCATTGCACTGCTTTGCTTTCTCGCCTACACAGCTATATATGTTTTTTATCCTTATAGCGAAGGCACACGGACGGGCTATATGCGTAAGTTGAGTAACAAAGGATTTGTATATAAAACATGGGAAGGCGAGTTGCAAATGCCGGGCATCACGTCAGCTGCCGATGGACATGAAATGGTGACGGGCGGCAATATTTGGTTGTTTTCTGTCAAACGAGGTCAAGACCAAGTTATCAAGGATTTGCAAGATGCAGAAGCCACTAATGCACGTGTGACGCTGCATTATATACAGTATCTTAAACAATTTGATTGGCGTGGCGAGACGGTTTATTTTGTGGATAAGGTGACGAAACAGCAATAATTGTCGAAGAAAATAGGGCATAAAGTAAAAAGACGATAAGATTTATCCCTTTCTAAAGATAGCGTTCTCGAATAATATTGAGGTGATGCCTTTGATGTCCATAAATGAGATTCACAAGAGCGGCAACAGAGATTTTATTATTATTCGATAATCCCTTCCTTTTCAAGGCTTTTCTATCCAATGTCTTGATAAAAGCGATGTTTGCAGCCCTTAAAGCGGTGCCTTCTTTCAAAATGTCCTTGATTTTTCGAGCATTGGCATTCGCTACGGGCACATATACATTTTCATCAAAACCAGATAAAGCCGTTTCATCGGCGCGCGCAAAACGCAAAGCACGATAAGCAAAAATGCGTTCAGCATCCATCAAATGAACTAAAATATCCTTGATTGTCCACTTCCCTTCTGCATAACGGTACATTAATTTTTCTTCGGGCAACGACAAGACTAATTGTTCAGTTTCCTTTTGAATATCCTTCAAATGCTTCAATAAATTGCCTTCATCTGGCACTTGGTTGATATAGTTTTGAAAATACGGCGCATAATCACCGACGGCTGGTTTGGTTATTTTTCCCATAAAAAAGTTTTTTTTGATCGAAAATGAATAAAATGGTTCAAAATATGATTGTGTTTTACAACATTAAACGCTGTTATACTGAGGGGGGCTAAAAAAGCAAATTTAAACCCAAAATAAAGCATTTTTTAAACACCACCCTTCGTTTTGTTTATTAATTTTAATTTTGACACTTAAAAATACTTCTCAAATAGTAACATTCTTACGCCTTTCCATGAAAAACGTTTTTCTATTAATTTGGCTTTCTACTTCTTTTTTTAGTTGCTCACATGCGCAGCCCCCCCTCAGTATTCCAACGGCGAATGACTTTGTTCCACCCTACAAAGGGGCTTTTGGATATGGTTCCAATATGGGCTACTATCAGCCACATACCGATGAAGAAATTGCAGACTTCGCAGCACGCGCAGGTGTTCAGACACTACGCCCCGCCATGTTCGCCTATTTTGTAGAGCAGTGGGGCTACGATATACGTGTCCCTGCCTTCCAACATTACGCATCATTGGGCATGAAAGACCACGTGATGTTCATCGGTTATCCGTCGAAAGCACAGCGCGACAATACGATTTATTGCGGTAAGGATTCGTCTGCTCTTTTTGCCAATATGTACGAACCGATTTGGGACAATGGTGAGAATGGTACGCCCGTCAATGACAAGAACTTTTATGCGCTTTATGTGTGGAAAACCGTTAAAACCTACGGAAAGTGGGTCAAATTTTGGGAAATTTGGAACGAACCAGACTATGCCAACACCTACAAAACCATGTTGCCCGCAGGAACACCTGGCTCGTGGTGGAATGCCAACCCCGACCCTTGCGAGTATGCCCTTCATGCGCCCATTCAACATTATATCCGCATGTTGCGCATCAGTTATGAAGTCATAAAAAAAATAGACTCAACGGCTTATGTTTGCACAGGCGGCATCGGTTTTCCCAGTTTTTTGGATGTGCTTTGTCGTCAAACCGACAATCCAGACGGCGGCGCAGTGACCCCGCAGTATCCACTGAAAGGAGGGGCATATTTTGATGTTTTGAGCTATCATTCCTATCCACACATTGATGGTTCGGTGCGTGAATGGAGCGATAAAATCAATGGTTTCGAGCAATATCGTCATTCTGACCGCGCTGTTCAAGGCGTTTTCAAGCAAAAAAACGGTTTTGAAACCGTTTTGAAAAAATATGGTTATGATGGGTCAAAGTATCCGAACAAGCATTTTATCATAACAGAATC
>JAYTMI010000387.1:0-2290 GCA_043728625.1 Saprospiraceae bacterium
AGGGTCATAAATCGGGCAGAACGAGCTGTGCCAAGTATCGTACCCCCGAGTTGGAGAATGTTAGATACGTCTTTTGAAGTCATTTCAAACATATCGCCATCAATCATGCCCTCGTAACCATTGCGAATGCCAACAACGCTCATACCATAATAGACAGCGGTGCGTACCACTGCACGCACATTGGCGTTCATGCCTGGCGAGTCGCCACCTGATGTAAAAACGGCTATTTTTTTCATAAGAATTTGATTTTCAGTTAATTATAGACCCCTCAGTAATTTTACCACTTATTAAAATTCCGCACTACCGGGATAACGAGGAAACGGTATCACATCTCTGATATTGCCCATACCACTTAGGAATTGTACCAAACGCTCGAAGCCTAAGCCGTAACCCGCATGAGGACACGTACCAAAACGTCTTGTGTCCAAAAACCAATACATTTCCGCTTCTGGAATGTGCATTTCTGCCATACGTGTTGTCAATTTATCCAAACGCTCTTCACGTTGCGAACCGCCAATGATTTCACCGATGCCAGGGAAAAGAATATCCATAGCCGCCACCGTTTTGCCATCATCGTTTTGACGCATATAAAACGCCTTAATCTCTTTTGGATAATTGATGAGAATAACAGGCTTTTTGAAGTGTTTTTCCACCAAATAACGCTCATGTTCCGATTGTAAATCCGTTCCCCAAGCAATCGGGAATTTGAATTTACCTTTTTTGTTGTGGCTTGAATTTACCAAAATATCAACGGCATCGGTATAGTTCAAACGCTCAAATGGGTGTGCTAAGACAAATTCCAATTTTTCAATCAAGCCCATTTCAGAGCGTTCCGCTTGTGGTTTTTGTTTTTCCTCATCAAACAGACGGGTTGCAAGGAATTCCAAGTCTTCGCGGCAGTTGTCCAAGGCATATTGAATACAATACTTCAACATCGCTTCACCCAAGTCCATATTGTCTTCCAAATCTGCGAAAGCGACTTCGGGTTCAATCATCCAAAACTCCGCTAAATGGTGCGACGTATTTGAGTTTTCAGCCCTAAACGTTGGACCAAACGTATAAATTTTAGACAAAGCCATAGCTGCTAATTCGCCTTCAAGCTGTCCAGAAACCGTCAAATTGGCGGCTTTTCCAAAGAAATCTTTTGAATAATCCACTTCCCCCCCCTCAGTAAGCGGCGGGTTTTTAGGGTCTAATGTCGTCACGCGGAACATTTCTCCTGCGCCTTCTGCATCACTTGCGGTGATAATCGGCGAGTGCATATAGAAAAAGCCTTTATCGTTGAAAAACTTGTGAATCGCAAAAGCCGTATGGTGGCGCAAGCGCAAAACAGCACTAAATGTATTGGTACGTGGGCGTAAATGAGCGATTTCACGTAGGAATTCAAGGCTGTGTTTCTTCGGTTGAAGTGGATATACTGAGGGGTCACAATCGCCAAAGATTTCGACATTTTCTGCAATCACTTCCATCGTTTGCCCTTTCCCTTGGGATGCCACCAATTGACCTTCAATGCAAACCGATGCGCCAACGGTTATACGTTTCAACGTTTCGGCATCTGTTATGTCTTGATTAACAACAATTTGCAGAGGATTGAGCGATGAGCCATCGTTGAGGGCAATAAATTGCGTATTGCGGAATGAGCGCACCCAACCCATCACGGTAACAGGTGTATCGAGGGCAACTTGACCCCTCAGTATTGAGCCGATTTCTGTTCTTTTTTTCATTTTTTTGTTATTGGTTACTCGTTATTGGTTATTAGTCACGTCTTCAATAATGGATAACTAATAACTCCTAACAAAATATTTTTATAAGGAAAATAATATGCCTTTGTTTTTGAAGGCGCAAAATTAGGGTTTCATCATTGAAAAAACAGATTTTTTTAAAAAACAATGAGATAAATCATCGGAAAGCCTTTGTCGTTTGTTTTAGTTTTGCACCGTTTTTAAAATTAAATCCATCAAATATGAAAATTGCAGACCTGCGCCAAGACTATTGCCTACAATCACTCGACATTACAGACGTGGCGAATGACCCTATTGAGCAATTCAAAAAATGGTTCGACGAAGCCCTCAAATCTGAACTCCTCGAACCCAATGCCATGACTTTGGCAACGGCAACACGGGACGGTAAACCTTCGGCGCGTATTGTCCTTTTAAAAGGTATTGAAAATCAAGGCTTTGTGTTTTATACAAATTACAATTCTAAAAAAGGAGCAGAAATGGCAGAGAACCCTCATGTGGCTTTGTGTTTCTCTTGGTTGGAATTGCAGCGTCAAATTCGTATTGAAGGC
>JAYTMI010000388.1:0-3562 GCA_043728625.1 Saprospiraceae bacterium
AAAAACTTGATTTTCCGTTCAAATGTAGCGATTGAAACACGTAAATACTTAGCAAATGAGCAATTTATTGAAGTAGAAACGCCCAATTTGATAAAATCAACGCCCGAAGGTGCGCGTGACTTTGTTGTGCCAAGTCGTATGAACGCAGGGCAGTTTTATGCGTTGCCACAATCGCCACAGACGTTTAAGCAGTTGTTGATGGTGTCGGGTTTTGACAAATATTTCCAAATTGTCAAGTGTTTCCGTGATGAAGATTTGCGGGCAGACCGTCAACCTGAATTTACACAAATTGACTGTGAAATGTCGTTTGTGACGCAAGAAGACATTTTAAATACGTTTGAAGGTTTGACAAAACACCTTTTCAAAACGTGTTTGAACGTTGATTTGCCCGATTTTCCACGTATGACGTATGACGAAGCCGCTTCAAAATATGGTTCTGACAAGCCCGATGTGCGTTTCGGAATGGAATTCGTTGAGTTGAATGACTTGGCAAAAGGCAAAGGTTTCCCTGTTTTTGATAGCGCAGAATTGGTTGTAGCCATAAATACGGAGGGGGTCGCTTCGAGCTACTCAAACAAAACGATTAATGAATTGACGGATTGGGTGAAACGTCCGCAAGTCGGTGCAAAGGGTTTGGCTTATGTCAAGTTTGAAGAAGATGGCAGCATCAAATCGCCTTTGTCGAAATTTTATTCAGAAGACGATTTCAAGGCCTGGGCAGAGAAATGTGGCTCGAAAAAAGGCGATATTTTGTTCATTTTATCAGGTGAAACAGACAAAACACGTAAGCAATTGGGTGAATTGCGCTTGGAATTGGGCAGTCGTTTGGGTTTACGCAATCCCGAAGTTTTCAAACCTTTGTGGGTCGTTGACTTCCCACTTTTGGAATGGGACGAAGCGACAGAGCGTTTCTATGCCATGCACCATCCGTTCACGTCGCCAAAACGCGAGCAAATTCCATCTATGCTCAATGGCGACCACGAAACGATGAAAAACTTGCGTGCCGATGCTTATGACTTGGTATTGAATGGCGTTGAAATCGGCGGTGGTTCGATTCGGATATATGACCGCGATTTGCAATCTAAAAACTTTAAACTCTTGGGCATGACAGAAGAAGAAGCGGAATCCAAATTCGGTTTCTTACTCGGTGCTTTCGAATATGGTGCGCCGCCACATGGGGGTATTGCATTTGGTTTCGACCGTTTGTGTGCCGTTATGTCGGGCAGCAATTCGATTCGTGACTTCATCGCTTTCCCTAAAAACAATCAAGGACGCGACATTATGATTGACGCACCTTCGTTTATCGAAGATGTACAGTTGGCAGAATTGAGTATTGAAGTGGTGGCTGAGAAAGTGTAAGGTTTTGTCGACATAAATTAAAAAGCCGTTATCGAACCGTGAGGTTCGATAATGGCTTTTTAATTTATGTCTATTATATTTCACAAAGTCGCTGGGCTGCTTTTTCCAACATATTCTCCGTTTTAGCAAAACACAAACGGATGATTTTTTCATCAGCATAAGCCCCCTCAGTATAAAAGACTGAAACGGGTATCGCAGCTACCCCAATGTCAGTAGTAAGCCATTTACAAAATTCAAAATCATTTTTATCACTAATTTGTGAATAGTCAAATAGTTGAAAATAAGTGCCTTCGCTAACAAGCGGACGCAAGCGAGAGGTTGCCATTTTTTCAAGAAAGAAATCTCTTTTGGCTTGATAAAAATCAGACAAATAGAGATAGTTGTCTTCATCTTCCAAAAAATCAGCCAAAGCATATTGGACGGGCGTGTTGACTGAAAAGACATTGAATTGATGTATTTTTCTGAACTCACGCATCAAAGGTTCGGGTGCGACAACGTAACCGATTTTCCAACCTGTTGCATGAAAGGTTTTACCAAATGAATAACAAGCGAGGCTGCGCTTAAAAAGCTCTGGAAACCGCAGAACACTGGCATGTGGGCGTTCATCGTAAATCAAATGTTCATAAACCTCGTCGCTTAAAACGAGGATATTTGTCCCTGCGGTTAATTTGTCTAATGTCTCTAAGTCATTGATAGTCAAAGTTTTGCCAGTTGGATTATTTGGCGTATTGATGATTATCATTTTTGTTTTGGGTGTAATAAGCTGTGCAAAGGCTGCCCAATCAATTTTATACTGAGGGGGGGCAAGTCTGTAAGCGACCACTTTTCCACCAAAAGTTTCGACACTTGGCGCATAAGAATCGTAGGCGGGTTCAATCAAAATGACTTCATCGTCAGGTCGGATAAAGGCAGCGATAGCGGTAAAAAGCCCTTGTGTACCGCCTGCGGTAATCGTTATTTCGGTTTGTGGGTCAACAGTGCAGCGATAAAAAGTCTGTACTTTTTCTGCCAAAACTTCTCTTAATTTCAAAACGCCTGCCATCGGTGCATATTGATTCATACCGCGTTGTAGGTGCAGATTGACGAAGTTTTTTAATTCTTCCGGCGTGTCAAAATTGGGGAATCCTTGTGACAAATTAATAGCCTCATGTTGTTCCGCAAGGGCTGACATCGTTGTAAAAATGGTCGTGCCAACATTGGGTAGTTTGGATTGAATTATCATTAATTTGTGAATTTTTTTGATTAAAACTGAAGGGGGCTTAAAAATGATGCGGTAAATTTCATACATTTTTTATGAAAATCTTATAACTTTGTCTTGAAATAAAGAAAACTATAAAAATTAACGACTATGTTCAAGTACCAAACTTACTTTGAAAAACTGAAGTATCCTTGTCCACCACAAAATTATATTCCACAAAACAGAATAGCTTATAGATGGGTTTTTGAAGATGTTAACCATGAAGAGAATTTTAAACCTGTCTATTTTAAAACGCCTAAACGTTTTATTGAGAAATCGGATGAAGAGCGATGTTTGGCGATGGGTTTATCTTTTTTTGACAATTTAGAAAAAGCAGAACATCGTTTTTTACAACTTAAAAAGCGATTGGGTCAGGAAGTTTATAAAATATTAGGTACACAGATAGCACAAGGTCAAATAGTCGAAGAAGATGGTGTCAATAGTGCAATTGATACAAATGGACATTTTACACATCATCCTTCGACAGTTTTCAAATATTCAAAAGAAATAACTATTGTAAAATACTTGAAATGAAAAAGTTAATAGGCACTAAAATAGAAAAATTAGATTTTACACCTATCAAACAAGGTGATTTACTTTATCATGACGGACCCTTGTTGTCCGTTTTTAAAGATGAATTGACAAACAGTCTTTATTTTTACAAATGGTCTGACTGTGACGAAAATGCTCATAGGTGGCTTGTCTTTAAGGTTTTTACTTCTGATTTGAAGGCATTTTTTGAGAAAAAATATTCATTACGCGACCTTGTTTTAGCTCAACCCTTTGTTTATGCCCTTGATTTAGATAATGATTTGATACCACAAAACATTCTTTTATTGTCAACTCAAAATATGCCTAAGAACTATTTACCTGACAAAGACTCTCATTTTGATATTTCTGATTTTGAAGAATACGCTTTGATTTTAGAACAAAAAATCAATGAAAAAATATTGTTTATGGCTTAAA
>JAYTMI010000389.1:0-1715 GCA_043728625.1 Saprospiraceae bacterium
GATTCTGTCAGAAAAAAAACGACGTGCTTTTTACCAACAGTTTTTAGGTCAAACACGAGAAGTTTTGTTTGAAAAACATAAAAACAGTGCCTTTTTGACAGGTTTTACGGACAATTATATCAAAATTGAGTTGCCTAAAAATGGGGGAAATGAGTTGCTTACTAATTTTATTCTGCCTGTTGATTTAAATGATTTTAATGAAGAAGGCGATGTCAAAGCGCAATTAGCGATGGCTGTTTTGGTTTGAGGTTTAGAGATACACCAATTTTCAAGTATAAAAATGGATAAAAACAGTCAAGCTCAAGACTTTTTAATATAAAAACTGTAATTTCTTTAAAAACGATTCGGTATCCACCGAATCGTTTTTACTTTTACGCAAAATACCCCCCTCAGTATATTTAGACTTAATTTATAAACGATTATATTTCAATGTATCCAAACCTATCCTACATCCTTCATGACCTATTCGGCACGTCTTATGACAATTGGGCGCAATATATTCAGACCTTTGGTTTGTTCCTCGCCTTGGCATTCTTGACAGCTGCCTACGCTTTATATTTAGAATTGAAACGCAAAGCCGACCAAGGGCTTTTCGAAGCCCAACCTGTCAAAGACGAAAAAGGCAATATGAAAATGGCTTTTCCGCATGAGCGTGTAGGTGACATAACGATGGTTGCCGCTATTTCAGGCTTGTTGGGTGCAAAGATTTTTGCCATTTTAGAAAGTATGGATAATATTAAAGCCTTTTTCAATGACCCCATCCACACTTTTTTCAGTGGTTCGGGCATTGCAATCTATGGTGGACTCATTGGCGGTTTTATCGGCGTTTATTGGTTTGTGAAAAAGAAGCTCAAAATGAATCCCATTTATATGATGGATGCCGTTGCGCCCGCTTTGATGTTTGCCTACGGCGTAGGGCGCATCGGTTGCCAGTTGGCAGGTGACGGCGATTGGGGCATTGATGCCGCGCCCATGCCGAGTGGTTGGTTTTTACCACCATGGATGTGGTCATTTGACTATCCGCGTAACGTCGTAGATTCGGGCATTCCGATTGAAGGTTTGACGGCGTTGCACAATCATCATTTGCCCATACCTGTTTATCCAACGCCTTTTTATGAAGTTATTATGGCTTTAGGCATCGGTTTTTTCTTATGGTCAATTCGCAAACGCATCAGTACGCACGGTGTTTTGTTTATGATTTACTTGATTTTGAACGGTATTGAACGTTTTTTCATAGAAAAAATACGCGTTAATGATAAGTTGATTGATATGCCCAATTTTAAAATGACACAAGCAGAGTTGATTGCAATTTTGTTTTTTATCATCGGCATCGTTGCCAGTTATATTTTAATTCAAAGAGACAAGAAGTTGAAGAGTTAAATTGTTTAGTAAGCAATACAACCATTCAGCAATTCAACAATACAATCATGCACGATTCATACAGACATAAAGGCTTGCGCCGACAACTCATCGAAGAGTTGCGGGCAAAAGGCATTGACGATGAACGTGTTTTGGAGGCGATGACGACCCTGCCACGCCATTTTTTCCTTGAAAAAGCCTTTGAAGAATGGGCATATACAGACAAAGCCTTTCCGATTGGCAACGAGCAAACGATTAGTCAACCCTTCACTGTCGCTTATATGACGCGGCTTTTAGACGTTCAAAAAAGGCAAAAAGTGCTTGAAATCGGGACAGGTTCGGGCTATCAAGCCGCT
>JAYTMI010000390.1:0-2681 GCA_043728625.1 Saprospiraceae bacterium
CGGTTTTAGGCTTTTTTTAGAAATATCACTCTTTTTTACTGAGGGGTTGAAATATAAAGCAGGTGCAACAGAATTCTCCAACTTTTGAGCGTGCATAACTTTATAAGTTATCAAAAAGTTTTGTGCTTGATTAATGAGAGAATCGCGCTCGGCATCGGTCAATTCGATGTCAATGAGTTTTTCAGCTTGCAAAAAAGGTTCTTTTGTCAAAGTATTTTGAGCAAAAAGAGGGCTAAAACAGAGAAAAATGAAAATTGTAAAAATTGATTTCATAATGAATGATGGTATTGATGAATAATTAAAAGTTTCGAGAAACGAGAAAAAAACTAATGAAAGAAGGCCATTTAAGTAATTAACCAAAAAGTTAAACTTTAAAATTGACATGCAACTTAGAAGCAAATCACCCCGAATGTAAACAAAATTCGAGGTGATTTTTTCTTTTTCGCTTTTCACTTCTTTAAAGTCGGCGCGCCCTCTTTTATCGCCTCAACTACTGAGGGGTCAAGTAATGTCGAAATATCGCCTAAATTAGAGACATCACCTTCAGCAATTTTCCGCAAAATGCGCCGCATAATCTTACCAGAACGGGTTTTGGGCAAACCAGATACAATTTGAATGATGTCAGGCTTTGCTATGGGTCCGATTTGCTTGGTTATTTCATTCAACACCTCATCTTTAAAAGCCTGTTCGCTTTTGATGGGTCGATCCGTAATGACAAAAGCATAAATGCCCTGCCCTTTTATGTCGTGTGGATAACCTACAACCGCCGATTCGATGATATGAGGGTGTTTGCCAATGGCATCTTCAACCTCTGCTGTACCGATGCGATGACCAGAGACATTGATGACATCGTCCACACGACCTATGATCCGATAATAACCGTCTTCATCGCGTTTTGAACCATCGCCTGTAAAATAATAGCCTTTATAAGGTCCGAAATACACCTCTTGACAGCGTTTATGGTCGCCATAAGTCGTGCGAATCATACTGGGCCAAGGGTATTTAATGCACAAAAGCCCTTCTACATTGTTGCCTTCGATTTCCTTTCCTTCGGGTGTCAACAGACACATTTGAATACCTGGAAGCGGTAAAGTTGCCATTGTCGGTTTCAGTGGCGTAACATTTGGAATGGGCGAAATCATAATGCCGCCCGTCTCCGTTTGCCACCAAGTATCCACCAACGGACAACGGCTTTTACCTATGTATTTGTAGTACCATTGCCAAGCCTCTTCGTTAATTGGCTCACCGACAGAGCCCAAAAGCTTCAATGAACTTAAAGAATGTGGCGCAACATATTGTAAACCAGCACCCATCAAAGCACGAATTGCCGTAGGAGCAGTATAAAAATGCGTAACTTTTAACTTATCAATGACTTCCCAAAAACGTCCTGCATCTGGCCATGTCGGAATACCCTCGAACATAACGGTCGTGGCACCCGCCAACAAAGGACCATAAACGATATAGGAATGTCCCGTAATCCAACCAATGTCAGCTGTACACCAAAACACATCGTTTTCGCCCACTTGAAAAACTTGATTGAATGTATAATGCGTATAAACCATATAACCTGCCGTTGTATGCACCACACCTTTAGGCTTGCCAGTCGAACCAGAAGTGTAAAGGATAAACAACATATCTTCAGCATCCATAGTCGCAGCTTCGCAATCGGTTGAGGCTTTTGCCATTTCTTCATGCCCCCATTTATCGCGTCCTTCTACCCAATTTACATAATTTCCGACTCTTTTGAACACAATAACGGTAGATACTGAGGGGGTCTGTGCGAGTGATTCATCAACGATATTTTTCAAAGACATCTCTTTGTTGCCTCTAAAAGCACCGTCTGCCGTAACGATGACTTTTGCTTCGGCATCATTCACACGGTCAGCAAGTGCTTGTGCTGAAAAACCGCCAAAAACGATGGAGTGAATCGCGCCAATACGCGCACAAGCCAGCGTTGCAATCGCCAATTCTGGAATCATGGGCATGTATAAACACACCCGATCGCCTTTGACAACGCCATAACTTTTCAAAACATTGGCAAACTGACAGACTTTGGCGTGCAATTCACGATAAGTAATGGTTTGCCCTTCATCATTGGGGTCGTTGGGTTCCCAAATAATAGCAGCTTTGTCGCCTTGTGTTTCGAGGTGACGGTCTAAGGCATTTTCTGTGATATTCAATTGTGCGCCTGAAAACCACTCTACTTTATAGTCCTTGAAATCCCAATTAACAACTTTGTCCCATTTTTTGCGCCAAACGAAACCTTCTGCTTGTTCCGCCCAAAAGCCTTCGGGGTCTTCGACACTGTGTTTGTAGGTTTTTTGGTATTGGTCAAATGACTTTATAATGTTGGTCATATTTTATAGTTTTATAATTGAAACTTAGCTGCGAATAGCCTCAACAGGATCCATTCGAGAGGCTTGTAACGCAGGAATAAATCCAGAAATAACGCCCGACACGACAGCCACGATAAAAGTGGTAATAATATTCGAAATGGAGATATACATCTCAAAAGCACTAATCATGGACACCAATTTCAAGACACCCCAAACCGCAAAAAGTCCCATTATGCCACCAATCAAGCATAAAACGATGGATTCAATCAAAAACTCAAGCAAAATAACGTTTTGTTTCGCACCCAATGCCTTTTTGATACCGATGATGCTTGTCCGTTCTTTGAC
>JAYTMI010000391.1:0-4698 GCA_043728625.1 Saprospiraceae bacterium
TGGGAAATAAATTTCCCGACTACGTTAACTTAAAAAATTGATTTTCAAAGAGTTACTAATTTTTAAATTATGATAATGGTTTTAATGCTCATCACTATACTTGCCGTACTTGCATTGGTTTTTGTTTTAATAAAAAGCCTATCAAGTATTCACACGTCCTTAGAACACATCGGGGGTCGTGGCGATAGTTTTTTAGCCAAATTGCGTTTAGGCTTGCGTGCCATTGAAACAGAAACAGGGCATTTGCCCACAGAAGTCACCAAACTAAATGATGGACTGACACAAGTAGGCGAAGGGTTAAAAGCTGTGGACGATTCTCTGGTGCAGTCAATCAACGCAGCACTCAAACAGAAAAAATATCTTATTTAATGATAAATGATGAATATTTTACCCCCTCAGTAAAATTTCATCATTCATCAATCATCATTTATAATTCATCATTAATTATGAATGCACTTTATGTTTTATGGATAATTCTATTGGTCGTTACCGTTTTGGTACTGCCTTTTATTGTCAGCCTTTTAAATAGGGTTCTGAAATCTGCCCGCAATATTGAACGCTATTTCCGTGAAATGCGCGACGCAGGGGTAGGGATTGCCAATAATACCGAACATATCAAAGCACTCAATAGCACTATAGAAGTGGCATCGGGTATTTTGAATGTGGCAGGCGACATTAATGAACATTCAGCCGCATTGGGCGGCGCATTAAAAAGCAGAGCTGAAAAAAACTAATAAGATATGCTTCATACTTTAACAGTCATTACATTAGCCATAGTCGCCATAGTCGTTTTGCTATTGGTTATCTATCTTGTCCTTATCATTATCGCTTTGAGAAAAGCAGGTAATTATTTGGAACAGTTAGCAGGTGGTCTGCAAAAAATAGCGGATGACTCGAAACCGCTTTCAGGGCATTTAGGTACAATCAATGGCGCATTGAGCCAGCTCAATGAGGGTCTCGGTTTTGTTGATAACAATTTAGTGCAAATAGCGAAAGTCTTAAAATTAGTGTAATGTAATTTAAATAAAAATATATGTGCTTCCAAAACCTGCCAATCAAATTTGATAAAGACGGCAATGCCTCCCTCAAAGAGAACGTTGCCAATCCGTATCAATATAAGGTCGTAAAATTAGATGAAGAACAAGACAAGCTGAAAAGCCTCTTAGTCCGAAATGGTTTCATCAAAAATATTGATTACGACCCCGTAACCCGCGTGGCGGGTGCTTTGGCTTTCCATAGTGTTGTGGATTTGCAAAACAAAAAGGTGTTGTCCACAAACTCTATGGCAACCCTGTTTCGGGGCTATGAAATCATTTTGAAAGGACGTGACCCGCGTGATGCTGCCTATATCAGCAGTCGCGCTTGTGGTGTTTGTGGCGGTGTACACGGCACTACAGCGGCATTAGCTATTGAAATGGCGTTGGGCATTGTGCCGCCGCCGCTTGGTTTGGTTATGCGGAATATCCTTTTGGCTATTGAATATTTGTACGACCATCCGTTGCACTTGTTCCTATTAGCGGGACCCGATTATTCCGAAGAATTGGTCAATGAAACGAATCCCGAAATAGTCGTTGCTGCTGGCAAAACCAAAACGAAATCTGGTCATATACACGGTTACAATACGGTTTTGGATATTATGAAGGATTTGAATCCGCTCAAAGGGAAATTATATCTCGAAGCCTTGTCCATGACACGGGTAGCACGCGAGGCTTATGTGTTGATTGGCGGCAAATATCCGCATCCTCAAAGCGTCATACCGGGCGGTCTTTCCGTAACGGTAACTATCACCACACTCAACGAATTGTATCACCGATTAATCAAGTTTTTTGATTATGGACAAAAAGTCGCCGCTATTTGGGATGATGTTTTCGATTTTTTCCTCGAACAAAATCCCGCATACGCAGATTGTGGTGTAAGACCTGCAACGATGGTGGATACAGGCGTTTGGGACAGACCGGGCGTATATGATGCCAGTTATGCCAATGCCGATACATGGGGCGAAGCCCGTTGGGCAACCCCGGGTGTTGTGGTTGATGGGGAACTTATTACCACCAAATTGCAACAGGTGAATGTGGGTTTGGAAGAATTTGTAGAACATTCTTATTATGAAAAATGGGATGGACATCGCTTCAAAACCGACCCTGCCGGCACCCCCCTCAGTCCAAATCATCCGTGGAACAAGGAAACTGTACCAAAACCGGGCAAACAAAACTGGAAAGACCGTTACAGCTGGGATACTTCCCCAACTTGGGATAGAATGCCGATGGAAGCGGGTGCTTATTCAAGGCTTTATGTCACTGCCAAAGCTCAAAAATTGCGGGATAGCAAATTTTTGGAATCAACAGGGCATAGTTTAAAAATACACATACCTGCCCATAATTTACCAGAAACGACTTTGGAATGGAAGATTCCAGAGAAGTGGAATGCCTTTGAACGCAACCGCGCTCGGGCGTATTGCATCCCTTATTCCGCCATGGTGGCGATGGAAAATTGGATGATAGCACAACAATTATTGCGCGAAGGCAAAACCTCTGTCAGCACACCTTATGAAATACCTAAAAAAGGCGTTTTTATGGGCATGGGTGCTTGGGGCGCAGGTCGAGGCTTTTTAACACACCACCTTGTAATTGAAAATGGCGTGATAGCCAACTACCAAATCATTACACCTTCAACCTTAAATGCCGCACCACGCACACCGTGGGGCGCACTCGGACCGTATGAAGAAGCCGTGATGAATACCCCGCTTCTTGAGCAATTTAACAATGTCGAAGATTTTCAAGGCATAGACATACTGAGGGCTATTCGGAGTTTCGACCCTTGTATGCCATGTACAACACATATCATGGACAACGACAGCAATCATGTCGTCACCCGTGAAGTAACAACTTGTGCCTGTGGACTGGAATAAAAGAACCGTATTAGGCACTATTGGCTACCACAATTTGTCCAATCACTCTATTGCTCCCTTGCTTATTGATAAAATTAAGCAATTGGATTGGGCAAAAAATATAACTGTGGAAGAGATGAATTGGGGACCTATTGCCATCGTCCAATGGTTTCAATCATTGGAAACGCCTTTTGAACGGGTCGTGTTATTTACCGCCATTCAGCGTCCAAAACGAAAAATTGGGGATGTAACCATTTTTAAATGGGGCGGTAAAACACCCCATGAAAAAGAAATACAAGCAAGGATTGGCGATGCTGTAACAGGTGTGATTTCACCTGAAAATCTGCTGATTATAGGAGAATATTTCAAGATATGGCCAGAAGAAGTGTATATGATAGATGTGGAACCTGGTCCCGAAAAAGCAGGTGAAATTTTGACACCTAAAGTAGGTGAAAGAGTCATGGATTACCTTAAAACGCTTCAAATAGTGTGCAAACAAGGTTGTATCAGTAGTGATAATTTTGTAATTTTACATGGTGATAAAATTTCTTTCAAATGAGCGTATCTACACCAGATAGTAATGATGCAGAATTAAATTATCTTTTTTGGAAAGACGAAATTCTTCAAGTCATGTATTGGCTCTATGGAGAAGAGTTAGGCAAAAAAGTATCGGGCAAGCAGTTAGAAGGGCTGTTGAATTGCCCTTTTGCTGTTTTAAAAATACACTTTGATAAACTGATACAAGAAGGTCTTGTTCAAGCCGCATCCGAAGCAGACCACTATGAATTGACAGATAAAGGACGCAAAGAAGCAGGACGGCACTTTGCAACCGCTTTCGATGGTCTGCAAAAGGCAGGACATGGCGAATGCGGTCCTGATTGCCCGTTTTGTTATGGTGAAAATGGTGAAAAATTAGATGATTGTGTCCATGATTGTGCTTCAAGTCATCATAGCTAATGATGAATTATAAATGATGAATGATGAATAAAATATATTATAGTGACAAAGAATATGAACAAGTGCTACGGACTTTGGGCGAAGTAACCGAAGCTCTGCACAATATTGAAGATGAGCATACAAAAGACTTGGTCAATACGCTGATGCAACATTTTGATGTTCTACATCGAGAAGCATTATCCCGTTTATGGTCAATATTGGAAATAAAACAACCAGAGTTGTGTGAAAAAATAGTAAAAGAGGATTATACGGTACGTAATTTATTGGCATTGTACGATTTGGTTGAGTTTGAGGGCATCAAAAAACCTATTGAGCCGCCGGCTTTTGTCCCTTATGAACAGGTAACCATATTGAAATATTGAGTATTATGTAAAAAACAAAAATGAATTATAACAAAATCAATAAACTTCACTTGGGCATCATAAGCCTATGTTTTATACTCTTTGGTTGCGAGTCAAAAAATAAGGTTGCATCTGAAAACAAACAAAACAACAGTAGTTTTGAACAATATGTCGCTTCTTATGACAAAATACCGTCGGATACTGAGGGGGGGGGTATTATCAAAAATGCCCTTGCAAAAGCAGGCGGTTGGGACAAATGGACTGCTAAAAAGGCAATTAGTTTCGTGAAAATAACGACCACTTATGATTCAACAGGTGCCGTTAAACGGGTTTCAAAATCACTCAACGAGTATAATTTATTTCCCTCTTTTCAAGCCAGAATTACATGGGAGGATGAGGGAAAAAAATATGTGATACTCAATAACGGTCAACAAGTATGGAAATTGGAAGACGGGAAGTTGATGACCGATGAAAAAAATAATTTATCGGCTTGGAACTCTTCATTCGGTTCGC
>JAYTMI010000392.1:0-4405 GCA_043728625.1 Saprospiraceae bacterium
GCTTCATCAAGAGTTTCCACATCTTCTTTGTACGATTCTGGACGTGGCGTATCGTTTTCGTCCCAATAACGATTTAAAACAGCACCATTTGGTAGCCTAACAGAGTGATACGTTGCTTCATTGTCTCCTTTGAGTGTATTGCTGCCTTTCATCCAAAAAGCATATTCTTTCTCTAATTCAGGTAAATAGCGCACCAAAACATCTTTCCCCTTTTCTTCGCTCAACAGTCTGACCATCAAAGCATAAAAAGGTGGTTGTGACCGACCGATATAATAGGTGCGATTGCCGTTTGGAATATGCCCGACCGTATTCAAAAGATAAGAGAAATTATTGACCATATTTTCAATCATATCCACCCGTCCAGAGACTTGTAAACCAAGCATCGTGAAGTAACTGTCCCAATAGTAAATCTCCCGAAAACGCCCGCCGGGAACTATGTACGGATAGGGTAGAGGAATGAGCGAACTTTCCGCCGTATCAGGCGCGCGGGTGAGGACTTGCCAAAGGTCGTTGATGTGCTTAGTGATGTCCTTAGACATATCACTTTCAAAATCCGCCCCATTATTGGTTGGTAAATCAAAATGAGCCTTCACGAAATCACTGAGGTTGAACCCCTCAGTATTTTTTACTTTTTCATAGTTTTCTTGAATGGTTTCCAAGGGAAACTTAGGCAAACAGTCAGGAAATGTTTTGCCATCGGATAGAATGTTGTTCATTTGGACGGCTTCGAAAAGGTGTCCGAGTTCAAATATTTGCATTTTGTTGTTTTTTGGAACACATAGCCACATAGGACACATAGTTTTTTTTAGTTCCTTTCAGGATGACAAAAGAAAAAGCTATGTGTCCTATGTGCCTCGTATGTGTTTAAATAAAAAAAATTAATAGTTTTAATGCCCACCAGAAATAGGCTTTATTGCTGCTTCGGTGTCTGTTGGTTTATGCAATTTGTTGAAAAAATACAAACAAACTAACAACAATGTTATCGGTAACAGTGAGAAATAAAACGCCGATTCTCCACCATACGATTCAAAGATATGTCCTGTAATGATAGAACCTGTTGTGCCACCCAATGCAGAAAACACAACAATCAATCCCGACATAGTGGCGTGTTTTTGTGCGGGTAAACTGCTCAATATCAATGAATTAATGGCTGGATAAATAGGTGCCAACAATAAACCGATGAGTGGAAACACAAATGCACCTAAAGGAGCTGTTGACCAACCTGTGACTTCTACATTGCCGACGTTTTGAGCCAATGGAATAGCGACTAAAACCAACGCCGCCGCCGTTGCTAAACAAACCGTCAAAACCTTATACCAATGATATTGTCGCAAAACAAAACCTGCTAAAAAACGTCCAACAGCAGTGGAAATAGCTAAAATACTCGCCATTTGGATACTTAAAGTCGTCGGTAAATGCAAGACTTGACTGTTAAAAGTCGGCAACCAACTCATAATGCTTTGTTCAATCAAAACATAGAGGAAGGCACTGGCGATGAACACCATGACAATGGGCAAAATGGCTAATTTGAACATATCTGCAAAGTCTTCCAACAAGGGCTTGGATGCTTCGATGTGGACAGACGATTCATCAAGCGGGGCGGTGAACAATAAAAGGAATGCGGCGGCGGATATGGCTGCCAACAAATAATAGACATTGACCCAAGACGTAGATTGCAGATTGCTGTTGTCCACAAAAGAAGCGAAGACAAAATACCCCGTCAGTACACCGACCATAAAAAAGGATTCTAAGAAGTTCATAAAACTCGCATGGTCTTTTTCATTGTCCGTGATGATGCCAATGGTGGCAAAAGCCGATACTTTTATCAAGGCGAAACTGGCACCAACGGCTGCAAAAAGCAGTTTAGTTGTCCCAAAACTGGGAAAGACTGCCATCATAAGACACGCAAAGGCGACGAAAGCTAAGGCAATGAGCATCGAGCGTTTATAGCCAATGCGAACGATATAAGAAGCAACTAAAAAAGAAACAACGGCAATACTGAGGTCTTTAAATGCCTCTAAAATGCTGGCATCGCCTTGAGAAATGCCATAATTGTTCTGCACTTGCAAGATAACAGTACCGACACTGTTGAGCAGAATCGCAAAAACGAAGTAGTTGAGAAAGAGTGAGAGTTTGATTTTCCAGTTAGTCATAAGTTGGTAACGTTAAGTGTTATTTTATACATAATTGTCGCTCAAAACTATCTTTTTTTGCTTGAATTATTGCTTTTTAAAGGGTATTTTATTCGAAATATTCCTTTTTGGGCTTTTATACTGAGGGGGTGCTTTTGTGACATGAAGGGTCATAGAAGACTTGATGTTGCTCCAGTTAATTAATCTCAAAATGAATAAACTAAAATATAGAAAATAAAAAAAAATAGGTAGCCGCGTTAATATTTAGGCCAGTTGCTGTATTAGATTAGGATGCAGTTATCGTCAAAAAATAAAATAAAACGCTTTTAAATCAAAAAAGAAAGAAGAAAATCGTTGTTATGAAACCATTGTTTTGATTAGAAATTGTAGCTTTGGGCTATTGGGAACAAATTACTACACTAGTCAAAGAACCATAATGCAGCACTACGAAGATTTTCCACTATTTGAAAAACAGGTCATAAAAGCGATTAAAGAAGGACGTGACGAAGAAGCCTTTCATGCTATCTATGACTCTGTGCGTCCACATTTCATTCGTTGGGGTAAAAATAAATTCTCTCGATTTCGTTTTGATGACGATTTTTTCCAAGATGCTTTTCAAGAATCGGCGCTTATGTTTAGAGAAATTGCGCTGCGCAAGCCTGATTTTACATTAAGAATTCCTCTTTTAGCCTTCATGACGGAAGTGATTGGCAAAAAATGGATACTCAAATGGTTGAAAAAAGAAGGACGTATCACGTATATTGAACCAGAAGATTTGACGACTTACGATGAAGGTGTGGACAGTATTCTCGATAATATGATTGACGAAGAATTTGAGGCGGCGGAGAAAAACGCAATAGATAATGCCCTGGCTGTTTTAAAAAAGAAAGCCTTACAATGTTACCGATTGCTGAAATATATTTTTTATGAAAACCGCTCTGTGGAGGAAATATGCCAACTGATGCCCTATAAAAATCCGCAGGTCGTGGCAGTTAAAAAGTTTATTTGTTTAGAATTTATCAAGCGTTTACTTTGACCAACGTTTAATAAGGAGAATAAAACCCAAATAATCATGCTTAAATCTGATTTGTCTATTATGCAAAAACACCTCTTCGGCGATGCACTGACAGAAGCCGAACAGAAACGCTTTGACCTACAATTACAAAATGATGCTGAATTTCAAAAAAACTATGCGGATTATCAAATGACGACCCAAATGATACGGCGTGTGGCAAGGCAAGAGATGCGTGTAAAGCTGAAATATTTTAAAAAAACAGGTAAATTCCCTAATACGGTTGATGAAAAACAGCCCTTTCCCCTTTCAATACTGAGGGGGGGCAATAAACGTGTTTGGGCGGCGGCAGCGGCTTCGATAGCTTTGCTTGTCTGTTTGTCCATTTGGTTCTTCCAAAAACCTGCCTTGTCTTTTGAAACAGTGGTTGAAAATACGTCTTTTCGTTCCTTTAACTACCTCAATCTCGCTACCGTTCGCAGTAAGCAAGCACCCCCAAAAGATGTCGAACAACCGATACTTGATGCCGATATTGCTTATTTGACTTTGCTTTATGGTGCAGAAGATGCTCAAAAATTGGCAACAGCTATGTTGGACTTAAAAGACAAACGATATACAGAAGCCGCTGTCCTACTCGCTGATTTACCTTTTGTTGCCAACAATGATTCGATACGTTTGTCCCGCGCTGATGCTTATTTGGGTGCTAATGATATAGAAAAAGCCATTGCCGATTTCACCGCTGTTGCCCAAAACAAGACCCCTCAGTATAAAGACCTTCGAATGATTGCCGATTGGCATTTGGCTTTGGCTTATCTCAAAAAAGGCGACAGGACGGAAAGCCATCGGCGCATCGAAACCATCGCTCAAACATCTGGGCATAGCTTCCAAAGAGAAGCCAATGACGTTTTGAAAATGTGGTGAAAAAAAAAAATTGAAAAAAAATGTTGTGCGCGTTAATTATACAGCGTTGTAGTGTCTATCCATACAGAACGGTTTTATAATTAACAAATTATAAAAACAGAACTATAGACCTTTCAACACCTGTTAACGCTTACTGAGAGGCTGTCTCAAAAGGTTCGCACAAATTTTTTTAGCCAAATTATATTTTATCGGAAGGCGTTTATGTTCGGGGAACTTTTGAAGTTCCCCGAACATGATGTCTTAAACAATAGAATATTTTGAATTAAAAATCCTGTTTTACCTTTTGAGACAGCCTCTTCATTTGAAAACAATTGATCAAATACTATATCACAAAACTCGA
>JAYTMI010000393.1:0-3028 GCA_043728625.1 Saprospiraceae bacterium
AGTTGCATCGTAACGCTTGCCTGGGTAGAAGGTCTTACCCGAATGAGGACAAGAGTAAGCAGATTGTTTTTCTAGACGAAGGACATTGTTTAAATGCTTGGTAAAAAAAGACAGTAGATTCATTATGATAATTTTAAATAAAAGAACTAATTGAGTGGATAGTTTTTTTGATTGCTGATTTAATATTATTAATTTCAACTATAAATTAAACTAAATCATTGATAAGGAACACAATACGAACTTTGGCAATGGCAACTCATGTCACCACAAGTTGAATACAAGACCTGTATAATCACCAAGCCATTGCGTATTTAGCCATCTGATTATTTAGTTAAAGCAACCGGCTAAAACTTAATCTCAGAGACTTGCTAAAACGAACTTTGCTTTTGAATTTTAGATAGGTGTCGAGCCTGGTTTTTAGTCGCATGGTGGATTTGCGAAAGGCGCAGTTGCTTTGTAAAATAGAATTGAAAATGTAATGCTGTTTTTAATGCTTGTTTACCAACAACACTCAAAAGAGCGTTGAATAAGTTTGAAGTAAAATTTTTCATAAGTACTTATTTGTGTATAGTTTAATAAATATTATTAGATTGTTTTTTAGTTCCAAAATATGTGAAAGTTAGGCTGAATACTGAGGGGGCAGATAAAATCTAAAAGTGAATGAGCTAGTAGCTTGACAGGAGCGTTTTATGCGAATTTCTAGTTTTGCATTCATTGTTTCATTATCTCATGTTATTTCTACCTTATTCTAAACAACCGCCTTTCAGACCCTAAAAGAACAAAAAATTATGCTTAAAACCAAACATAAGAGGACGAAACGGGTATTTTATTGTCCAAAACTCATTTTTCTTCTATTAAAACGGGGAGAATATCTTGTTAAATAGATTTTATATAAATATTTTATTACTCGTTTTGATAAAAAACAAACTCGTTTTTGCCCTCTTCGTAAATGAAAACTTTTATTCCAAACCCCTTGGCATGATGCTTTTCGCCGCACAATTCAGTTTTTGCTTACACTTTATGTCTTAATCCAATCCCGTATTTTTTCATAGACTTCTCTTCGAGCAGACAGTTCATGATGGTAGGTTTTGGCAAATTCATAATGATTTTCGCTTGGAAAATTGAATTCACCTTTGTTTTTTGAACGTGCCGTTGCACTGCTTGAACGCACCAAAATATCACCAAAAAGTTGGCTGACCCAATGTTTTTCTTTTTGTGTCATCCTTGCTGAAATAACGTAATAAGACACGCCCGACAGGATCGGCGGTGGTGTTTTGTTGTTTCTCAAAAGTCTATCAGCGTCTTGGTCTTTCCAATCAGCTTCGGTGAGGTAGCCAAAACGGAGGTCTTTGATGCCCGCACTCCTGAGGTTAAGGACTTTGCCGACAAGCCGAGTATGCCAATTCGGTACTTTTTCAAGGATATTCGTCGTGAGATTGGCAAATTTTTCAAGAAAAGAACCTAAATGTGGTGTTGCCAATAAAAAGATGTGTTTTAATCGTGTTGTCCATGTCAAGCCCAATTCTTGGGCATAATAACAAGCACTGTGCGTAATCAAACCGCCCATGCTGTGGGCAATGATGCAGATTTCTTCTATTTTAATGGGATAATTTTGGAATAATTGTTCAATAATATTCGCCAAAGCCTGTCCATTATCCGAAATATGCAGCCCTGTGTTGTAACGCAAGTAAAAAGGCGTGTAGGCGAGGTCATTTTTCAACAAAGAACCATAATCACTTTTATCTGGAAAAACCCAAGTCGTTTCGTTATCCGTCAATCCATGAATGAGAATACAAATTTTAGGCGTAGGTATTGTGTTTTGTGAAACAAAACGCTCTAATAACTTGTTTTTTTCTAAAATAATAGGTGTATTTTGGTCATAAAAATTCATTTCTATGCCAAAAGGGGTGTTTTGGAGTTTATCGCCCACAACGCCATTGAGTGCACTCACGCCTTGTGCCGCCACTTTTTTTAGTTTTTTTATAGATATAGCCATATGAAAAATTCAGATTTCAAACTTGATTTAAGCAATGACGAAACAGCCTGCAAGATAGCCAATATCTATTAAACGCATTTTTTGAGATTTTAAACCTTTTTTTCCTTACACTCGTCGAATGTCGTTCGCCAATCTGCAACCTCATTTCACAAAAATGTATCTTATATTTACAGAAATTGATTCAAGAATTAAGGTTAAGAAAAACACCTTAACGAAAGATAAAATTTCACACTTTGCACTTTTAGTAAAATATAAAATCACAAATCCGATTGTTTAATTAATTTAAATTTCTAAAATCATGAAAAAGCAATTCATTTTTGTTTTAGCACTGGCTGCTACTTTGTTTACAAACACATTGTCCGCTTACAACATCGAAAGTCCTTTCGATTTAAGTGGTAACGTCAAAATTTCTGCTGTCAACAAATCCATCATCGTTAACCTCGGTGCAATAGAAAAGGAAGTTGTTTCTATTGTCATCAGAGATAACACAGGCAGTATTTTGGTCAACGAAACGGTGAAAAAAACGCCGAATTTCATTAAAAAGTACAATATGTCACGATTGGAAAATGGGGAATACACGATGACCGTTACAAAAACGACGCTTAGAACAACTCAACCGTTTAAAATTACTACCGATGGTCTTATTATGACTGAAATGGAAAAGGTAGAAAAATTCATTCCTGTTGTTCTACTAAAAAATGATAAAATAGATGTCAATGTACTTTTAAAAGATTACAGCAATATCATTGTCAATATCTATGACAATCAAGGACTTAGAGTGAAACAAGATAAATATCCATCTGCTTTAAGTTTGCATAAACGTTACAATATTTCTCAATTGCGTGATGGCGCGTATGTTGTAGAAGTGACGGCAGGAGATGAAACGTTTTATCATACTGTTGTGAAATAAATGAATTTTAGATGAATTGAGATAAACATGAAACATCCCGAATTTTGTAACATTTAATTTAAAAGGTAAGACCCAGTAATTCCGAAGGAATTAAATATGAATAACCGTAGATGAAATCTACG
>JAYTMI010000394.1:0-11932 GCA_043728625.1 Saprospiraceae bacterium
TTTAACTTTTTTCTGTTGCCATTGATTAGGACTTTGCATCAGCTCACCAATTTTTATTTCCATCGAAATCCATCGGATTTTTAACTAACGGCTGTTGGTCAAAAAATCATCAAACTATTGGCTTCACGCTATTGGCATTGATTCTTTTTGGCTACACTAAAGGCTGTTTTTGTATGATTGTATTCAATCGTTGAGTACAGATTAGTCAATTTTATGCCTTTATACTGAGGGGGGGCTATCAAAACAATATTGAAGTAATTTGTCGTTATGAAAAATAAAATTTTCAGGAAGGCTGGTTTTTATAAAAATAACAATGCTATTTAAAGGTTTGTAAAAAGTATTAAAACATTTTGCAGAAATTTACATTTACACACCATAGTTTTGTGTCGCAAAAGTTCAATACTTTATTGTTTGTGATCGTATAGCCTATGTATAAAACGCAACTTATTTTTTGCAATATCGAATAACCGAATTTTCAACTTTTTAGAAAGCCCTTTGAGTTGGTTTATCGGGAAAAAACAACCCTAAGTATAAATGTTGTTAAAGTTTGTCGAAACTTTTTTATAAAATTAGGCAGCAGAATATTTATTGCAACGTTGTTAATGCGTACATTTACACTTAACTTTTTCTTAACGCAAGTTTAACCTTTACAACCTTATTCATTGATACTCAACGATTACAGCGTCCTTTCCACTTTAATTTTAGACCATAAAAGACCAGAAAACTGCCCTTTTAGCCATTTTTTACTGAGGGGGTGTTAATTTATTTTCTTTTGAAAAAAGATAGAAATGTTAAAATATTTCTAAATTTGGGTCGAATTTTCATTTTTCAAATATTTATTCATCTAAAATCAAATTGGTATGAAAAAACGCTTACAGTTCTGTGTAAGTATGTTGTTGTTGTTATGCTCAACAGTCACTTATGGTCAGTACGTTAATGTCTCTGGTGTTGTCACTTCATCCGAAGATGAATTGCCTCTGGTAGGTGTATCGGTCGTGGTAAAAGGCACGACAAAAGGAACGATTACAGACATTGATGGCAAATACAGCCTATCAGCACCTGAAAAATCCATACTTGTGTTTTCATTCGTAGGATTTTCATCCTTTGAGCAAGTTCTTGTGGGTAACACGACTGTCAATGTATTGCTTAAACCTGGTACAGACCTACTAAGTGAAGTCGTCGTTACGGGTTACGGTTCTCAAATAAAAAGAGAATTGACGGGTAATATCGCTCGATTGAAAGGTAAAGACATCGAGAATATGCCCGTAACAAGTGTTGACCAAGCACTACAAGGCAAAGCGGCTGGTGTCTATGTCAATTCAGGTGGCGGTAAATTAGGTCAATCTGTTACAGTGCGTGTTCGCGGTAATTCGTCTATTAGTGCCAGCAGTCAACCGCTTTATGTCGTTGATGGTACACCCGTGACAACGGGTGATTTGGGTAACTATGGTGGCGATACAAATCCTTTGGCGGACATCAACCCCAATGACATTGAGTCAATGGAAATACTGAAAGATGCGTCAGCTGGTGCTATTTATGGTGCGCGTGCAGCAAATGGAGTGGTATTGATTACAACCAAACGTGGCAAATCAGGCAAAACCAATGTATCTGCCAACTTCCAAACGGGTACTTCAGAAGCCACTAAACGCTTACCATTCTTGAATGCCGCCGAATTTGAAACATTTTACAGACAAGCGGCAGGTTACCGTGATAAAGTCGCCAATATAGATCCGAAGAATCCCAATTCTTATACACAGTCCATATTTGGGGCAGGTGGATTTTTGGAATATTATAGTTTGGAGACCTATGGCACGCCTAAGCAAGTAGATGTGGATTGGCAAGAAAAGATTTTTAGAAAAGCACCTATGAATCAAGCCGATGTTCAGATTAGTGGGGGTTCAGACAAAACAAAATTCTTCATTTCTGGGCAGGTTTTAGACCAAAAAGGAACACTTATAGGCAATGAACTGACGCGTATTTCAAGCCGTTTAAATTTGGATCATAAAGCGACTGATTGGCTCAGCTTGGGATTGACGATGAGCTTGTCGCGCACCGACAACAAACGTTTGCCAGATGATAATGCTTTTTCGAATCCGTTGCAAGCAGTTGCTTTGACGCCTTTTACGCCTTTCACGGATCCGACAACAGGATTGCCAGTAGGTGCGCCTCCAGGTGATGTCAATATTCCGTTGTATTACAATCCCATTTTGAGTGTTGATTATGCTAAATATAAGGCAACGATTTACCGCAATTTGGCAAATGCTTACGCTCAAGTCAATTTCACATCTAATTTCTTATTCCGTACTGAATTGGGTATGGATATCTTGAATCAAAACGAAGAAGGCTATTTCCAAAGCCAGACTGTTCGTAACCAAACGAGAGCAGTCAACGGTTTGGGTGTGAACTACGGTACTTTTGTTACGAACTACAATACGAATAGTTATTTCAATTATCTCAATAGTTTTGGCAGTCACAGTGTTGACTTTACGGCTGGTATGTCTTACAATCAAGCCCAAACTTTGACCAATTTTACTGAGGGGACCGGTTTTCCTTCTGATTCATATCGTAAGATTGCTTCAGCTGCAACCAAATCAGGTGGTAGTTCGACTGAAACGAATTATCGTTTCTTGTCTTATTTCGCAAGAGGTAATTACAAGTTGATGGATAGATACCTTTTGGGTGTCAGTGCGCGTATAGACGGATCATCTCGATTTGGGGCTAATTCTCGTTACAGTTTCTTCCCTGCGGTTTCATTGGGATGGATTTTGACGGATGAGAATTTTATGAAAAATATCAAAACCTTGAGCTTTTTGAAACTTCGTGCAAGTTATGGTGGCACAGGTAACTCTGAAGTTGGCAATTTTCCTCAATTGGGTTTAGTACAGGGTGATGCAGGTTATGTGGGTATCGCTGGACAACGTCCTTCACAAATCGGTAATCCTGATTTGAAATGGGAAACAACTTTCCAAACAGACTTCGGTATTGACTTTGGTCTTTTCAAAAACAGACTAAGTGGTGAAATTGACTATTATGAGAAAAAAACAACAGGCTTGTTGCTTGAAGTCAACGTACCTGCCACAACTGGTTTTACTCGGCAGTTCCGTAACGTAGGTGCGTTGGAAAACAAAGGTTATGAACTTGTTTTGAACACACAAAACTTGGTTGGGGATTTTAAATGGAGTACATCCTTTAATGTTGCTACAAATGATAATAAAGTAACAGACATTCAAGGTCAAATTATTGAAGGAGGTATTCGCAGCATGAATCGGGTTGTAGAAGGTCAACCTATTGGTGTTTTCTTTACAGCGGAATATGCGGGTGTAAATCCAGCAAATGGTGATGCTTTATGGTATAAAAATACAACAAATGCTGATGGGTCAATAGACAGAACAACTGTGACAAATGCCGACTATAGTAAAGTGCAGCGTGTGGTAGTGGGTAATCCGAACCCTAAATTTGTAGGTGGTTTGACGAATACATTTTCTTACAAAGGCATTGATTTAACGGTTTTCTTTAATGGTGTGTTGGGTAACGATATTAATTTTTATGGTGTTGGTCAATATGCTTCTGCTAATGGTATTTATGAAGATAACCAAACAAAAGACCAATTAAACGCTTGGCGGTCTGATAATACAATTACTGATATTCCAGAAGCGCGTTACCTCCGTTCAAACGGTAATCAACCATCCAGCCGTTATATTTTTGATGGTTCTTATATCCGTCTTCGTACACTGACAGTAGGCTACAACTTACCTAAAAGTTTAATTAGTAAAATGAGATTAGAGAAGTTGCGTATCTATGTATCGGGTCAAAACTTAGCGACTTTCACTAAGTATAAAGGATGGGACCCTGAGGTCAACTCCGATTCCTTTACAAGTAACTTTGCACAAGGCAACGATTTTTATACGCCGCCCATGCCACGTACATTGTTAATGGGCATAAACGTAAGTTTCTAATTATCAATTAAATTTCTTTAAAAATGAAAAAAATACAAGTTATATATTCGTTGGCTGCGGCATCCTTATTTTTCTTAGGCAGCTGTGCCGACCGTTTAGATGTTTTGCCAACTCAAACTATTGACGAAAAAGTAGCCCTCAGTACATCCAAAGATGTGGAAGCCTTCCTTATTGGTTCTTACGATGGGCTTCAAGCAGGAGGTGATACTTATGCAGGCGGGTTTCAATATACTTCAGAGTTGCTTGCCGACAATGGTGAAATTCGCTTTGGAGGTACTTTTTCTAACCTCTTAGATATTTGGAATAAGGCTATTACGACTAATAACTCTACCGCAGAAGGGCAATGGACGCGTGCTTATGCAACCATCAATCGTTGCAACAACGTATTGGAGGCACTTGATAAAGTAACGGATTCAAAAAAAGTGCGTGTAGAGGGAGAGGCTTTGTTTATCAGAGCCGCTTTGTACTTTGAATTAGCCCGTTTTTATGCTAAGCAATGGGGTGACGGTGACAATGCTGCCAATCCAGCTGTACCTTTGGTATTGACACCTACACGCGATATTACAGAAAAAGATTCGCGCCCACGCAACACCGTAGCAGAAGTCTATGCCCAAGTCATCACAGATATGACTAAAGCGGAAACCAATCTGCCCGTAACAAATGGCGTATATGCCACAAAAGGTGCAGCAGCAGCTATGTTAGCGCGCATTTACCTTCAACAAGGCAATTATACGGCTGCGGCTGCGGCGGCTGACCGTGTTATAGCTGGAGGTAAATACAAATTAATGCCTTCATTTGCAAATGCGTTTAATACCAAACTGACTAATGGTGGTGCTAATCCTATTGAATATATTTTCGCCGTTCAAGTCAGTGATCAAGATGGCACTAACGGGATGAACACATTTTTTGGAACGACCATTAGCTCGATTCCTGGTTCAGCAGGAAGGGGCGATATGCGTATACAACCCGCTCATATTGCACTTTATGAAGTGGCTGATAGCATTCGGAGTAAATTCTTTATCAAACCTTCCGCTTCCTCTACCAACTTATTTACTTATAAATTTTTGGATAGATTTGGACATGTACCTGTCATTCGATTGTCTGAAATGTATTTGACACGTGCGGAAGCTAATTTCCGTCAAAGTACAGCCGTTGGTGCAACGCCTGTTAGTGACATTAACACAGTACGTAATCGCGTGGGTTTGCCTTCATTAACGACTGTTACACTTGCTGGTATTCTTAAAGAACGTAAATTAGAATTAGCTTTTGAAGGATTTACATTACACGACATTAAGCGGACAAAAGCATCCGTGGGTGCTTTGGCTTGGAATAGCGATAAATTGGTATTACCTGTCCCTCAAAGGGAAATAGACGTAAACAAAAGCTTGAAGCAAAATTCAGGTTACTAAGTGTTAGAGAGTAAGTGAGTAGCGGGTGTTAATCTATTTTTTTTTGAAAAAAGATAGAAATGTTAAAATATTTCTAAATTTGGGTCGAATTTTCATTTTTCAAATATTTATTCATCTAAAATCAAATTAGTATGAAAAAACTCTCACTGATTTTGACGATGGTTCTACTCATCGCCGGCTTCGCAGTCGCGCAAAGAACCATAACGGGAACAGTCGCCGATGCAAAAGGTGAACCAATGGTAGGCTCAAGCGTCCTTGTAAAAGGGACATCTACTGGTACAGTTACTGACATTGATGGCAAATTCTCATTAAGTGTACCTGCCGATGCCAAAACTTTGGTATTCAGCTTCGCAGGTTACCAGAGCCAAGAGGTTACATTAGGCGCATCGAACGCCATTAATGTTAATTTGGCTGAAGCATTCCTTCAAGAGCTTGTTGTTACCGCTATCGGTATCCAAAGGGAAAAGAAAGCCCTTGGTTACTCAGCTACTGACATTAAAGCGGAGGACATCGCCCAAAGATCTGAAAGTGACCCATTACGGGCACTGACATCAAAAGTGGCAGGTGTCAATGTTGTAGGTGGTGGTGGTGCACCTGGACAATCTACGAAAATCAACATTCGTGGTATTTCATCATTGACCGGAAACACACAGCCTTTGTTTGTTGTGGATGGTATTCCTTTTGACAACTCGGTCAATGCGTCAACTAACTCAAATGGTGGTACGCAATTCTCAAACCGTGCGTTTGACATTGACCCGAATAACATCGAGAGTATGACGATTCTGAAAGGTGCGGCTGCGGCGGCTCTTTATGGTTCTCGTGCAACAAACGGTGTTGTTGTTATCACTACAAAAACGGGTAAGAAAAACCGTAAAGGATTAGAAGTGACTTTCAACTCATCTTCTTCTGCTGAAAAAGTGGCTAACCTACCTGAGTATCAAAACAAATATACTCAAGGCTCAAGCCAGACCTACAACGGTGGTTTCATCGGTAACTGGGGTTCTCCTTTTCCTGAGTATGTTGATCAAGTTAATTCTCAAAACTTTGGTGGTGAAGCACGCTATTCAAAAGTTTATGCTTCTGGCTATGGTGAAGGCACAGTGCCACACCCATTAACGGGTGTACCTTTCGGTGCAGCTCGTTATCAAGCGGTTTTCCCAGAATTGATGAACGGTACGGCAGCCATCGCTATTCCATTGAAATCTTATGATTTTATTAAAGACTTTTTCAGTACGGGTCTTTTGACTGAAAATTCAATGACCTTCAATGCAGGTGGTGAGAATACAGGTCTAAGCGCAACTATTTCGCGCATGGATAATAAGGGTATCTTGCCTATGTATAAAGCTAATAAATTGGGTAGTGCCACAGATGTAGCAAATGACTGGGGTAGTGACAACTGGGGTAATGCTAATGCTTCACGGACTTCAATAAGTTTTGGTGGTAATGCAAAGTTAGCGAATGGTTTAACGATAAACGGTAATGTCAACTACGTCAACACGACGCAAGAGACACCGCCTGTTGCACCTTCTTATTTTGCTGACTACGGTACTTCTGGTGATGCATCTTTGTTCTCTCGTTTGTTTTACTTGCCACGTAACTACAACTTAACAGGTTTCCCTTTTGAGAACCCTGTTAGTCGTGACAACGTGTTTTATCGCGCTTTGGACAACCCGATTTGGTTAGCAAAATACAGCCGTTACTCTTCAGATGTTAATCGTGCGTTTGGTAATTTAACTTTAAGCTATGATGTTACGCCTTGGCTTAACTTGATGGCAAAAGGTGGTGTCAATACTTATCACGAGGCTCGTAAGAACATCACACGAAATGGTGGTATATTTTTCCCTGTTGGTCGTATTTGGACAGATGATTTAGTGAATACAGAGATTGATATGAACTATATCGCTACGTTCTCTCACAAATTGACTTCTGACCTTGATTTACGTGTTATGGCAGGTTTGAACAATAACCAAAGAAGTTTTTCTTCTCAGTTTGTTGACGCAACGGGTATCATTACCTCTTCTCTTTTGAACCCGAATGCAACAACAACGCAAATCGTTTCAAACACAAGAAGGCTTCAACGTTTGTATGCTGTGTATATGGATGCTCAATTGAGCTATAAAAACTACCTTTACTTAGGTGTTGTTGCACGTAATGACTGGACTTCGACGCTTTTGCGCCCTGATGGAACAGGTAATAACAAGTACTTCTATCCTGGTGTGAATACGTCATTTATCTTTACAGATGCTTTTGGTATCAGCAACAATATTTTGAGCTTTGGTAAAATACGTGCAGCTTTCACACAAGTAGGTAACGAAGCTTCACCATATCAAACTTCAAGTAACTATTCTTTGACTACACCTTTTGTAACAGCTACAGGTGGACGTATCAACCGTGCAAGTGTTGGCAATACATTAGGAAATGCTGATTTGGTGAACGAGTTAACTAAGGAAATCGAATTGGGTACTGACCTTCGTTTCTTCCGAAACCGTTTGGGTGTTGACTTTACATGGTTCAAGCGTAATTCACTCAACCAAATTACTTCTGCGGACTTACCAAACTCTTCGGGTTTTACAAGAGCGATTATCAATGCAGGTGAAATCCAAAACAAAGGTATTGAGTTAGGTTTAGACATTACGCCTATCAAAACATCAGGAGGTTTAGTGTGGAATGCTTATGTCAACTTCACACGTATCCGTTCTTTGATCGTTAACTTAGGTACAGGTGCTGATGCACCAAAGGAAATCGTTTTGGGTGTTCCGGGTACTTCATTCGGTACTATTCACCGGGTAGGTGAGCAATACGGTCAAATCTTTGGTACAAAAATCGCGCGCAGCGATGATGGTAAATATTTGATTGATAAGAATACGGGTTTGACCGTTTTTGAGTCAAGCAATCAAATCATCGGGAATCCAAATCCAGACTTTATTTTGGGTTGGAAAAACACGATTTCTTACAAAGGCTTCAACCTTTCTTGGTTGTTTGACTGGAAACAAGGTGGTGACCTATTCTCTGTAACTGCGGCATCTTTGTTATTGCGTGGTCAATTGGCGGGTTCACAAGACCGGGAAGGTTTCCGTGTTATCCCAGGTGTCTATGCTGACCCAAATGACCCATCAAAAGCCTTATTGGTTGATGGTAAAACAGTTCAAAATACATCAACAGTCAATGCTTTTGAATATCATTTCACAAGAGGTTTTGGTGCTTATGGTGCAGATGAAGTGAACGTTTATGATGCGACAACTATTCGTCTTCGTGAAGTCACTTTTGGCTACGAATTGCCTAAAAAATTGTTGAAAAAATCACCATTCGGCACAGCACGGATTTCTTTAAGTGGTCGTAACCTTTGGTTTTTTGCACCCAACATGTTGCCAGGTTTGAACCTTGATCCAGAAATTTTGGCTGAAACATCAGCTTCTAACGTTCAAGGTTTCGAGTTCGGTGCGACACCAACAACTCGTCGCTATGGTATCAACCTTTATTTAACGTTCTAAGTTTAAAAAGAAAACAAACCAGCCTTCTACTTTTTTTATTAAAATACTGAGGGGGGTAAATTTTTCTAAATTAACTTATTTCAAATCATTCTTAAAAACAAAGACAGGTATGAAATATCTGAATAAAATATCTAAAATAGTATTATCACTTGCTCTTGTGTTAGTTGTCGGTGCGTGTTCTATGTTTGACCTCGATGTCAACAAGAACCCCAATTTACCGAGTTCAGCAGCACCAGACTTGTTACTTACTTCCATCCAAGTCAGCGTTTTCAGCAACTTCGCAGGTAACGAAGGTGACCTCGCATCCTTTGTGGGCTTGATGGGAACTCAAGCGACATCTCGTTGGGATCTGCAAAATACATCCTACGATGGACTATGGAACAATATGTACAATGGTCCTCTTAAAGACATCGATGCATTGATTGCAGCTTCTCAAGCAAGCCCTACTTATTTGGGTATCGCTCAAACATTGAAAGCGTATTCTTACGCAACAATGGTGGACTTATACGGTGATGTTCCCTTTTCTGAAGCTGGGCAAGCAGACGCTGCAACACCTATTAAGCAACCAAAGTTTGACAAGGACGCGGACATTTATACAGCTTGTTTGAAATTGTTCGATGATGCCATTGCTAATCTTGCTAAATCAAGCCCCGTTACAGTCTCAGGTGACTTAATGTATAACGGTGACAAAGCAAAATGGGGACGTTTGGCTAAATCTATGAAGCTCAAGTTTTTGATGACAGCACGTAAAGGTATCTCAGGTGCTGATGCTCAAATCAATGCCTTGATTGCATCAGGTGGTTTAATTGCAGGTACAGGCGATGATTTCAAATTTACATTCAGTAAAGACCCTACTTCTGTACGTCACCCTTGGTACATAGGTGCTTATACAGGTGGTGAGTTTGGCTATACTTATGTCAACCATCAAATACTGATGGAAATGTTGTTGGATTTAGACCCTCGTTCAAAGTTCTATTTCTATCGTCAAACAAAGAATAGACTCAATATGAACGATGCAACGGCTCGTAATACAGCACCGTGTAATGGCATCTCTTGTAAATGGGGATATATTCCAATTACTAAATGGTACGACTCTTTACGCATAAGAGGTTATGATAGCCTTTTCATCAATGGTCTTTTTGGTCGTGATAGAGGTGATGCAACAGGTATTCCTGCCGATGGTAGTTTACGTACATTGCCAGGTGTTTATCCATGTGGTGGCTATTACGATGCGCCTTCTTTCAATGCATCAGGCGCGGCTATTCCTGCAACTAATGCAGCGACAGGCGGCGGTATTTTCCCAGTGTTGACAGAAGTTAACATTATTTATTACCAGATTGAAGCTGCTTTAGCATTTGGTGGTACAGGTAATGCCAAAACAATGTTTGAAGATGCGATTCGTAAGCATATTTCACGCGTTGTCAACTTTGGTCTGGCAACAGATGCCAAATCGGTTGCCCCAACAGCAACTGAGATTACCAATTATGTCAATTTGTGGCTCGCTCGTTACGATGCGGCACCAGATAATAATGCGAAACTCAATGTTGTTATGAAGCAATTGTGGACGTCAAGTTGGGGTAATGGCTTTGAAATCTATAATGCTTATCGTCGTACAGGTTATCCAAATACAATTGATGACTTGCAAAGCCCTTCACCAAAAGGTGCTACAAGCTATGTTTATCGCTTGCCTTATGCTCAAACAGAATTAAACCTGAATGGCAATGCAGCAGCTTACAAAGACATCAAGTATTGGGTTAACAAAATTTTCTGGAATAAGTAATCTTTATTAAAAAATCAAAAACTTACTGAGGGGGCAACCCGCAATAAGTTTATTCAAAAATATTAAATTAGAAGCATTATGAAAATATTGAAATATTCATTCTCTATGCTTTTGGCAGTGGCTATTGTTGGATTGACGGCGTCTTGCCGCGACGAATCGCTTAACCCCGTTCCAGCTTGGGACACAGCCGTGAGTGGTTATGGTGAATTTGTGGCGACGAACAACGCCTTCTCTTTGACAGACGCTGCTAAAGATGTTCAATTCAAATACCGTTGGGTGTCTATTGACAACCTCAATACGGTTACAAAAATTGAATACTACGTGGCTTTGAACGAAACTTACATTGATAAGGAAGGCAATAGCCGTACAGCAAGACATGGTGACAAATTATGGAAAGTTGTTGAAAGCAGTGCTGTACCTGCAAACCGTGTTTACATCAACCAAGCTATAACACAAGCAGCTGTATATGCTTTGTACAAAGACAATACTTTTGATTACGGTAAAGGCGTAGGTAATTTAAATGTATTCGCTCAAAATGGTAGAACGGCGGCAAAACCATTGATTGCTGCTGATAAAGTTGTGGTTCGCTGGGAATTGACAACGGCTGATGGTCGTAAATTTTTCCAATGGTCAGCAGGCGTTTGTGGTGAAAACCCTGGTTACGCGAATTGTAATCTTACTGTTTCTGTCAAGTAATTTTTTTCAGTAATACGCATAAACAAAGGCTGTTGCTCATTCTTGGGCAGCAGCCTTTACTTTTTTCTTTTGTTTTTACAATCCAATACGTATTTTTATGCCATGAAAATACATCATTTGTTCATACTATTAACGGTTTCACTTGTTGCTTGTACGTCGCAATCTGCTTCTTTTTTGAAAAAAAAGACACTCAAAACACTAACGAATCAAAAAATAGCTCTCTCTCAATTCACTGAAAACAAACCCTTTGTCCTCGTTTTTTATTCGACAGACTGTCCAATTTGTCAAAAATACGTTCCTATACTGAGGGGGGTATCTGATTCATTTCCAGATGTCAAATTCATCCTTATTTTCACAAAATGGGATTCTTTACAAGCCACAAAAAACTTTGCTCGATCAATTACTTGGGATAGAAGAGCTTCAAGTACCAATGCTTCTAACGATTTTGGATATGTTTGGGATTATAAGAACAAACTCATCAAAAATCTTAAAGCAACCACCACACCCGAAGCCTTTTTTTATGATATAAACCATAAACTTCAATACCGAGGAGCGATAGACAATTGGTTTTTTGCACTCGGAAGATACAGGCCTCAAGCC